>NZ_JRMU01000019.1:0-67699 GCF_000758775.1 Actinomyces sp. S4-C9
TCCGATAGCCGTCAGGGTGTACATAAAGAGTGCCATTAGTATTGGTGCGATAACCGAGGCGAGGTCATCATTGGTGCCCTGGAAGTAAGCGGGTGTCGTGCCTAGTGCTGTTAGGGTCATTAGGAGTGCTCCGGGTATTCCCCCACCCAGTAGGATTGGTGCCTGGTTAAATACTCGTGTTTCTTCGGGGTACTTGCTCATCTTCCGCAACAAGAGCGGCAAGTTCTTATTGTATGGGGACGGTATATTCTGTTCCGGCCCAAACTTCATCGGCTCAACCATTGAATAATTCCTTCTATTTTCCAAGTCCGTCTTTAATGCCTGACGCGATCCCCTGAGTCAGATTGACAGAATGGTCAACGCTCATAGTGGCTCCATCTACCTTATCTGCAGTAGCATCCTTGATGTTGTGACCAACAAAATCATTAAACGAGCGTTGCGTGGTGTCAACAGCACCCTTGAATATGCCTCGACCCCACTTCTCGCCCACGGAGGCTGTATCCGCATTTAGAGGCATAGGATTGACGCCAAATGTGAGAGCACTTGCATGCGCTTTTGTAGTTGCATTGAGTAGGCTCTTTGCGTTAGTTGTTGCCAACCCTTCCATAGTGAAATTCTTGTTTGCGTCTATTAGTGTTTCTGTTGCGTATCCTGCATTGGAGCTAACAATTTCACCAGCCATATCGCCTAGCAGTTTCCTTGTGAAGTTATCTGTGGCCATATTGAGGCTATTTTTAGCCTCGTACTTCACTGCCTCCTGGATTGCTGAAGTTCCATTCATCCGGGACCAGAGTCCTGTCCCGGCCCTTTGCACCTTCCGTACGTTCTGGTGTGCCATCAGTGCTTTTTGAGCTGCTGGGGACGCCTGGGCCATCTTGGCGCCAATTAGGTTCGAAACACCCATAGAAACAAAGCCGGTGACTGCTCCAACAGTCGCAGCAATTCCTACCTTCTTCCAGTCGATAGGCTCGTTGGAGATCTTCTGTGTAAGCAAGGATGCTCCACCACCGACCAAGCCGCCAGCCAGGGCGCCAGCCACCAGGATTCCGCCCACACCCGTTGTTGCAAGGATAACTCCACCAATAATCGCTGCTCCCGCAAGGCCGTACTCCCAATCGATGCGCCTATTTCGGCTGTCGTTATACGCGGTGAGTGCACTGATGTCACTATCCGTAATGGGACTCAGACCGTAGGGGTCGGCAAGGCTCAATGGTGCGTTAGCTGCGTAATTATACGCGTTCGCCGCCCAAAGCGTAGCCGGTGGTGCAGCGATGGGATCCTGGGTCAGGAACGATGCGGTGTTCGGGTCGTAAAGCCGAGCTCCCATCCATTCCAGACCAGCAATAGCAATAGTTCCATCAGCAGTTAGCTGGACGTTGTCCGGAAGATGTGAGTCAAAACCTCCAGGGGAACCACCGTATGGATCCAATGGATCAGTCATGCTTTGAGGGCGCCATGCGTTCGCCACAATATCTGTGCCCAGGGTGACACCTGGTAGGTGGAACAAGGAATCCCCGTCGATACTTGAAAGGTTTGGTAGTGTAGCCGCTACATCCCACTGCAAGGTGGTGTCGTTGATGGTTGCGAGTTGGCCAAGAGCATCAACGTGAGTATCGATGGAAGTAGTATCCCCATCGTGTTCGATACTGAGCCCCACTAATGATCCACGAACATCCCACTGGTATCGTGTGGTCTTTTCATCAGAGGCGGATAGAACTCGCTGCCCGGTCGCGTCATATTCGTAACGGATGATTTTGTTTGTCGGTAGATGCACCGAAACGAGCTGGCTTGCCGCATCGTATTCGAATTTAGTGGCCTGATCATTGTGTGTTGATTCAGTCAGGCGCCCAGCCTGATCGTACTTCCATGACCTGTGCTCACCGTTGGTCGAGGAAAGCTCAACTAGCTGTCCAGCATCATCGTAAGAATATGAAATCCGCTGAGTCGTAGTCGTAATAGCAGTAACCCGACCGAAGGTGTCACGCTCAATGCGGGTACCGTCCTCAACACCGTCCTCGCCGGAATAAACGTGGCGAGTGATGAAGCCGTCATCGTAGTGCCAAGAATTCTTGACCTGACCAGTTTCAATACCAATCAATCGTCCGGCGAGGTCGTAGCCTAGTGACGCAACCCCGAGATCAGAGTGGATTACGGATGCAAGCTCGCCGCTCTCGTTGTGGAAATATTCGATCGAGGAGCCATTCTCAGTTCGGTAGGCAGTCCTCTGACCATCCCTGTTGTACTCCCACTCAGCGCGGGTTTCATCATCGTTCGCCTGTGTAATCTTTGAAACCAGTTTGCCCAAACGGTTGAACTTCAGAAGGTGAGTTGCTTCGCCGTTCTTACCTGTGTGATCTTCGACGGTGGCTGTGCGAGTAATCGGGTCGTAGTTAATCTTGCTCAGCAGCTTGTCATTGGCGTAAGAAGATTCGAGCTCGCCATTCGCATTGTAAGCAAAGGAAATCGTTGAGCCGTCAGCGTTCGTCTGAGAGGTCTGGCGTCCGGCAGCATCGTAGGTAGCTGTGGTGGTACGCCCCAGCTGGTCAGTCACAGAGTTGACTTGGCCGATCTTGTTATAGGAACGTTTCGTTACCCCGCCAAGAGGATCAGTAATCTTTACAACTTGGCCCCGCAGGTCGTACTCATAGTGAGTTGTTCCCCCGAGGCCATTAGTAGCCTTAACTAACTGGCCTGCCGCGTCGTAAACAAAGCGGCGGATACCAGTCAACAGATCTTGGTGGAAGGTTACGCGGCCGCACTTATCGTATGCCCAGCGGCTTTTGCCCTGACCAGGGATGACGGCTTCAACCAGACGGTTGGAACGGTCGTACGTGTAAGTAGATTCTTCACCTTCAGGATTGATTCTCGAAATCAGGCGAGAATCCGCATCATAAGTGAACCTAGTGGCGCCACCATTAGGTCCAATCAGTTGGGCGAGCCTGCCGCAGGAGTCGTAGTCGTACTTAGTTACGTGACCTTCAGCCGACGTGATCTGGATAATGCGTCCGGTAATATCACGGTCAATCTTGGTGAGTCCACCATCTGCGTCGAGTAGTTCAACAGGCTGTCCGGTCTCATCGTAGGTAACGATTTCTGCATCGCCTGCGGGATCAGTGTTCTTGACGGGTCGTCCATAGGAGTCAAACTCGATAACACCATTGGAGCTTCCATCCCCGTTACGTGAAGAGACGGCTCCCGCAGCGAGACTGCCTGAAATCTGGGTGCTCACCCCGGTTGGATCAGTAACACCAATCGGATTGCCAACAGCATCCCAATCTTGTTTCCAGGTGGCACCGTCCGGGTTCGTAATTGATAGGAGCCTGGAAAGCGCATCATGCTCAAAGACGAAATGCGCCCCATCTGGCAGAGTCAAAGCACGCACGTTACCCAAGTCGTCAAACTCACGCTCGGTCACGCGACCTAGTGGATCAATAAGTTTGCTTGCCCTACCGTGGTCACCGTACTGGATACGCGTAGTCGCGCCGTAAGGATCAATAGAAGCAGTCATACGACCGTGTGCATCGTATTCGAAGTTCCAGGCAACGCCCTCGGGATCGCGACGCCTTACAACATTGCCCGCCTCATCGTATTCGTACTTGGTTGTGTGCCCCAGAGGCGTAATCGACTTGATTACGCGACCGGCTACATCACGGACTAAGCGCGTGGTGTCACCATTTGTATTTGCTGAGCTTACGAGCTCGCCGAACTCGTTGTAGTCAAGAGTCACGGTGACACCGGTGGGGCTCGAAATACCGCGGAGTAGATCGTTTTCCCACTCAAAATGGGTGACCCCACCTTTGGGGTTGATTACGCGGGAAGGATTGCGATCTTCATCAGCGTCATATTCGTACCTGACGATCGAACCATTCTCAGCTACGGCCATGGTTAGGCGATCAAGGTCATCCCATTCAAAGTGAAGCTCACCTCCAGTAGGGAGGATCGTCCGAATCTCGTGACCGCGATCGTTGTAGAACCGGGTGGTCGTCTTCCCCTCACGATCAACACTGCGAACTAGGTTGCCGTAGCGGTCATACGACATGGACTGACGCTGGTCATCACTATCGATGACTCCTACAGTGCGACCCTGGTTATCAGCAATCCAGGTATTCGAACGGTCCCCGTCCATGTCAGAAACAACTGTGATGTTGCCCTGTAGATATGCGTAGCGACTAACACGACCGAAATCTGATTCCTGTGAGCGAACTCGCCCCAGATCATCATATGTGTTGACCAACTCGACGACGCCAGAGTTAGAAATGACCTTGTAGAGCAAGCCAGCGTCGTCGTGATGGTAGTTGCGCCGGCCTTGCGCAGTACTAACTCCAACGAGGTGCGCGCCCTCGTAATCGTATTCAACCCTTCGACCATCGTTTGCCATTGCAACAGCGACGCGACCATCAACATATTCGAGATCGATCCTGCGACCGCGCTCATGTTCAAGCGCTGTTACAAACCCCTCGCTATCGCGGACCACGGTCACAGTGGTGCCCGGGCCGGACGAAATTGTGGCAAGGTCACCTGAGGCAGTGAATGTCCAAACGTTTCCGCTGTTATCGCTTACCAGCCAATGCTTAGAATCCGCATCTATGGCCCCGAGCCAGAAGGATTCACGGCTCGCGCGAACTTGTTCAGTACCGTCCGGAACCGGGAAGTAGACATAACGTCCGTCTGCGCGAACCCAGATAATCCCGTCGGAAGACATCTCAATACGCTGGTCTAGGACAGATGACCAGCCGACACCGAACATGCCTACGTCTGCTGCTTCCGGGTCATTTCGGATCTGAGCCAAGGCCAGAATCGAGTTGTACATCCTATCTAGGCTCAGGTTGCTCGCCTGAGTGAATACGAGATCAGATTCTGGTTCGATGAAGTTACCGGTCGCCGTGTTAATTGGATCGTCTGCGTATCCAGTTGTTTGAGTCATACCAATAAGCGCAAACTTCGGAATCTCAATGTGCTGCCGCGCGGCATTGGCCCCACTGGCAGTAATAGCCTGGGCAAGAGCCTGGTTGGAAAGCGTGACAACGGCACCTTCGGAACCGGCCGCGATAAAGGCGTTCGCAATTGCCTCGATCCACTTGGCGTCTTCGCGGTTCCAGTCGTTGTACTTGCGAACTGAAGCTATGAAGTCGTCCATTCCCTGGATAGTGACGGAGCCGTCTTTCCAAGTCCATCCAGCTTCAAAGTCTTGGTAAGCACCATCAATATCTCTGATGGGACCATCTAGTTGATCCGCTGCGGAGTTAGCTTTCATGACGAAAGTCTTGAGCTTATCCGGTCGTGCTGAAGATGTTGAGCATCCACCGCCACCCGAGCCTGGCCAAGGCACGTCGTGGGCTTTCGGGGTTGGCCGAGAGAAAGTAATAGTGGGTGTTGGTCCAGGTGCTAGGTCGGAAGTGTTAATTTCCGGTTCAGCGTGCCACCAGTCATACCAAGTTTCCCAAATGGCATTGTCGCGGTCCGCCTGCCACTTGTCGTGTTCACGCTGCCACTCACGGGCTCGTTCAATGCGCTTTTGTTCTTGTTGCGCGGCGTTCTGTGCGTCTCGGAGTCCAGATATGATGGCTTGCAACGCGCCCATCATGTCGCTTTGGTCGGTGGAACGTATGCCCATGTTCCTGTCGAATAAATCAGCGAAATATCCGGAAAAGTCCTGCTTAGCTGTGGTTGCGCCACCATCAATCCCGGCGCCGGAAACGGAGAGCATGTTCCAGAGAGAGTTGCAGGAGCTGATTAGGTTGTCTGAAACAGTTTGCTGATTTGGACCCCAAACGTCCTTATCAACAGCGCGGGGAGTTGATGCCATTCTCTTGATCCTCTCGGTGACAGTCGTGCGGCCAGTCTCTTAATCGCGTCACAATTTTGTAAGAGACTGACCACACTTCGTTGAGCTCGTAAGGACGATTACTGACCGCCGCCAGCGGTGAAGATGTTCGTGGAGATTTGCTGTAGCTGGCCGCGGAGTTCTTCCAGCTCAGTTTTGGCGCGCTCGAGCGCCTGGCGTGTTTCCGGCCAGGTCTGGTCGCGGAACTGTTGGGCAAGAGGGCCGTCCCATACATTGGGGTCTGATAGAACACGGCCTTGTGAATCAAGCTGGCTAATCTGATCAGTCAAGCCACCATTGATGATCGACTGAATCTGAGAGATAGCAGACTTGGCCTGCTCGGTGGATAGAACGCGAGACATAGAATCTACTCCTAATCCTTGGTATTGGGTTAGTTCTTAGTGGTGCCGGATAACCAGTAGATGGTTTCCAGTATTGCTCCAGTGCACAAGGGAGCGGTTGATAGTAGGAACAAGACATGTAAATCCAGCTCAGAGACCGGATCACGGCGTTAGAATACGGAACTAAAGAGCGAGTGCCAATCGTCTACCGGATGATGGGACAAACTCCCGATTTGGGGGTAGCCAAACTCTTAATACTGATATACTATGCCCCGTCAAAGCTGAAGAAAAGATCCGCACCTTTTGGCACGTTGATCGACTTAAATTAGAATCTGTTTTCGCGTAACTCGCCGCTACTGGAAAATTAATCCCCCGTTAATAAATCAAGAAGTTGAGAGTCAAATTGCTCTGGGTGAAGAAAACTCTTCACGTTGTGTGAACATGCTCTCTGATCTCTAAGGTGCGCTTGGAATGTCGTAACGTGCTACACGGAGTTAACCTCTGGTGAAAAGTGGAACTAAGTAGCTTCCCCACGCCCAAAGAGAAGATTTTGCTCCTTTGGAAACGGACTATTTGTCAACAGTAGGATGATCCTTGAGACGACACTTAGATATCAGAAGGATTCCAGCCTGTATCTGCGTAATCCAATATTGGGATTGCTCGAAATCTGGGTGTAGCCGGAAATGAATTGTCTGGCTATAATAATGCGCGTACTAGCCAGGTTGCGTCTTCGCGCAGAATCTACGTCTGCCTATGCGGCTGAGTGCATCCCTCTTTACAGAGTTATTCCAGGAGAATTTAGCTGATGGCATTTAGCACGAATAAGACCCGATCAGTAATTGGGAAGGGACTGCTTGCGATCGCGTGTACATACGCATTGGGGCTGACCAGCGCGCCTTTTGCTCTGGCTGACGGGCGTGACTCAAGTGATAGCTCCCCGGTAGACGACTCAATCCTGAATGTGAGCGTTGCCGAGGATGGATCCATCACATCGATCGGATCGGATGATACGTCCGGAAAAAGCTTTGATCCTGCCGCTTCTGCTCACGACCTACCGGTTCGGGTTTTGACTTCCTGGACAACTGACGGGAAATCTGGCAGTGACCTGCGTCGAGTAGTAGGAGCTTCCGGCAAAGTTCAAGTAGATCTGAGCTTGCAGAACGTGACTGGCAAAGTCGAAAACGTAAGTGTTGACGCCAGCGGTGAATCTCTAACACGTGCACAGCTAGTTGCGACTCCGTTCACCGTCGTTGCTTCTACCCGCCTTGACAGCGTCTCACCGGAACAAGTGATCACAGGAGAGCCCGGTACGGCGGGGGTCACCAACGGAGTGGTCTCCGTAGACGATGAAGAAACTGTTGTCCAGTGGGCAGCTACGTTAGCTCCACCGGTGTTAGCTGGCGACGTGACGTTCAGCCTTGTGCTCGACGTAGAGAACTTTACTGTGCCCGAAATTAATATTGCTGCTGCCCCCGGGTTCGGACTTAACTCTTTGCAAGAAGATGGAGGGAAATCTGACGTTGTTGCCCAGACCATTTCAACTCTGAGTGACGTTGGAATGGTTCTTGCTGAATCTGGGAAATCCCTAACTACTGCTCGCGCGATGCTCACCGACGCCGGAAACCAAATTGGTTCGCGCACTATCAGTGACCTCACGGCCTCGAATGATCGAATTTTGGCTTCTGCTAAAGCTCTGTCTCAAGCATTAAACAGTTTGGACCAGTCTCTAACGGGAGAACTTTCTTCAGCAGGCGAAACTATTACTTCGGAACTGTCAGCAACCACTCAGCGCGTTAACGGATTGCTCGGAAACCCGGATGTAAAGACTCCTGGAATTACGGTCGACTCGTACACCTGTGACATCAAGAAGATTGATGTAAGTGAGGGCAATGACACCTCCGAAAACGAGGAAGACGAAAAGCAACGTAGGCTGAAAGACGCCATGGAGCGAAACGGTGTCTACGGTGTTGTCTCTGAACTTTCAGCACGCCTAGACGCCTACGCGGATGCGTCTGAAGTTTGTCAGACAGAGATTAGCTCCAACCTAGACAAACTGCTTGGCCCCGACGAGCCCGACGAAGAAATCTGTTCTCAAAACGATTCACTTTCGTGCAGCCTGTGGGAAACGCAGCGCGACCTGGTGGAGGTGAGTAACGACCTCGCTGAACAGGGCGCAGCAATCTCGAACTTGCTTGCTCAGGAACCGGTCAAGGAAAGCTTCACTGCCGCGGTAACACTTGGCGAAGCGATGACAGACCTAGACGACAAGATTAGTGTTCTCGAACATGAGCAGCCCGGAGCCAACTTAGACAGGTCTATTCGCGCCATTCGAAACTCTTTTAGGAACGCCTCCCGTGAACTTTCGAAGCTCAAAGGCGTAATTGACAGTTTGCACAGCGACCTCTCTGCGACACTGCAGACCGCTGACATGCAAGATCAGCGAATTCGACAAACAAAATTGGAACTTTGCGTTGCGTCAGGACAGACGATTCCCGAGGGCGAATCTGAGCCACTCGAACCCCAGATTGATACCGCAACGGTGGACTTGTTCTTAGAATCATTTGCGACTCACCGGTGTCCAACCACTGTTGGTGCTGAAGATGGAAGGCCGTTGCGTAACGGGAAGAACTCGGTCCAGGGATTAGGAAATACGCAGCGAGCCAGTATTGAGCAGGCAGTTGCTCAAACTGCTCCCTATACGGAAGAAAGCGATAATTCGGCGTTAGCGCAGGCCGTCAAGAGCATGGAGGAGCGTCTTGTTGAGGCTGATGAGGCAGTTCAGTCTTTGATTGACGCGAAGAACGGGGACACTGAATCTATAGAGGCACAGATTAAGGAAGTAAAGGGCGCATTCAGGACGGCTAACCGATCCTACGCTGAGGCCTACAAGTTACTGGAAGCCATGAACTCTAGCTATATGCAGACGCAAGAAGAAGTGGCCTCGACGTTCGATGAGACGTCAAAGCAACTGAAGCAGGATGCGGACGAAAACTACGATTCTGGGCTCGAAATCGTAAATACCGTGCGTGAGGACTCGAAGAAACAGTCGGACAAATTCTTTGGCAAAATTGGTGAAGACCTAAAGGGCACATCCAAGGAAATGCGAGATTCTTCTGGTGGGGCAATCCGTGCAACCAAAAAGGAAGTTGAGGAGCTAAACACTGCGCTTGGGCAAGGAACTCGCGAATCCC
The DNA here is from genome assembly GCF_000758775.1 of Actinomyces sp. S4-C9. Classification (NCBI taxonomy): domain Bacteria; kingdom Bacillati; phylum Actinomycetota; class Actinomycetes; order Actinomycetales; family Actinomycetaceae; genus Actinomyces; species Actinomyces sp. S4-C9. The sequence continues at coordinate 9,357 of NZ_JRMU01000019.1, forward strand.
TCAACACGTCGAGCCAGCGTATGAACGAAATGCTTTCCAGTGCAGTCCTCGACTCCGACGCGGCTGGCGAACTGCTTAGCGCAGACATCAAGAAGGTGCTAAACGATATCGGCACCAATGATTCTGACAGTACCGGTCTGCTTGGTGCGATGGCGGCTTCAAACGGTCAGCTCGGGATTGCTGACGAAAAGATGACGACCTCGACGACGCAAATGTCGCAGTATCAGCTGCTGCAGAGGTCCCGATTCGATGAGTTCATCATGCGTCAGGGTGTGCTACAGGCAAGTCTTGCACGACTGGAGAACATTCCGGGTTTCCCGGTTGAGCAACCGGATGTTAACCCCCATGTGTTTACCTTCCAGGTGGCGACAGGAGACAACAGGTGAGCCGTCAAGAACAGCCGAACGCCCCAGTGCAGAAGCATTCAACCAAGAAAGACAACTCCAAAAAGTCAAGGCAACCGTGGATTATAGGACTAGCAGTCCTGCTTGTCGTACTGGTCTTCGTAGGAGCCAGCTGGGCAATCTTTTCTAAACAGGAAGATCCCGTTGGCGAACCTGCGCCGTCTCCCAAACTGGAAATTGTCGATAAAAAAATTCCTGCAGATCTGTCCGTAGGTGTGGTCGTGTCCTACACCGAAGATCCTTCGGAAGGCCGTGGCTGGGACCTAGCCGGTGAAGGAGCACAAGTAGCCGCTTGGCGTCTGGAACAGGGCGGGAAAAAAGTAAATCTGCCAGTAGCTTCTGACCAGGGATCGGAAGATGGCTCCGTCAAAGCAATCGAAGAACTAAAGGCTCAAGGTGCTACCGCGATTGTGGCGTTAACTAGCGGAGCGCACACAGATACACTGGCTCAAGCTGCTTTTGATGCGGACCTGCCAATAGTATTCCCTTATCAGGTCCCCAAAGCTGAAGCCCCCGCAGGCGCATGGTACGCCATGCCGTCAGAACAAGGACTAAAAGAGCTTATTTTAGACCGCATCGCTGCTCTGGGATGCGAAAGCCCTATTATTTTCAAGGGCACACAACCCCAATTTGATGGCATCAAAGGCACTGAAATTACAATCGGGGCCGAAGGCGTTGAGAAGTCTGTTGAAGAACTAGTTAAACATCTAGGAGAAAAGACCACTGAAAACTGCATCATTCTAGACACTGACCCGGTGCAGAGTGCGCAGATTATCCAGGGGCTTCACGGTCTCAACATTACTGTGGCAACCATCGGTGGCCCCGCGCTCGTAAACCCGTTGTTCACCCAGACCCTTGGAGATAATGCAGAAGTGCTCAACAATGTGTACGCCGTAGGAACGCCCTCCGCAATGGGCGTATCAATGACACCCGGTTCCCACGGGGCACGTGCAGCAGTGTTTGAACGCGCCGTAGCAATCATGTCGCAAGATCCAGAACTCGCTTCCGTCACAGGAGACGACTTCTTCCAGAACCGCGCAGACTTCGCGGACACTGCCAGTCACGACGCCCTACTCGCAATCGTCAAGGCGATCGCTATCGCAGGCTCGAGTGACGCCTCAGACATTAGCGAAGCCATGGGGTCTGTAAGTCTCGAGCCAAATGACGGCTTTGCAAGTGAGCACGTCGCATTCGTGGAGGGTGGCGAACCTGTAGGGATAGTACAAGCACTTCCAGTAGTGGGCGGCTTTGTATGGGCGAATCCAGCTGAGGACTAAAAGTTATTTCTCGTAAGCGGAAGCAATAACGCTTACGAGAACTGCCTTTGCGAGACAAAGCTTCAAAGGACCAGTAACCACAGGTAAGAGGCGGGAATCAAGTTGCGGATTGTTATCGATGAATCGGGTGCGCTACGCACATTCCGAGTAGCTAATCGCACAGCTAGTTCAACAATCAGTGAGTTGATTCAGTACGCCCACCTTGATGAGCGATCCTGGCAACACATGTGGGTGGACGGCCAGAGAGTTAAACCAGACACCACTTTGAATGAAATCCCTATTGTTGAAGGGTCGACCCTATCCAACCAGCCTCCAAGGGAGGGCAAAAGCTCAACCTGGCAACTTGTCGTAGTTGGGGGCGCAAACACCGGTCTCGTCCATAACTTAGTTGACAATCAACCAGTCCGAATCGGACGCAGTCCGGAAGCGGATATAACTATCGATTCAGGATCAACTTCATGGTCGCACTGCTTGGTTCGAGCTCAAGACGACCACGTTCAGATAGTTGACGATGACTCGTCAAATGGCACTTTCGTTGACGGGAAGAAGATCACCGAACCTGGCGGAATTAAAGTTGAGCAGACTGCGGTCCTCAGAATTGGAGGCTCAAACGTTGAGGTTCGACGTACCCCGCCAACAATTCAGTCGACAAGCGTCGGTGGACAACTTACTGGCGCATTCACACTTCCGTTCAACAGGCCGCCGCGCGTTGCGTTACCACCAGAACCAGAAGCGATAGAGCTTCCCACGAAGAAAACTGAAAATAACCCAGCTCGGTTCTCGTGGGCAGCTGTCATTGCGCCGTTATTGATGGCCGTAGCCCTAGTGGCAGTGATGGGATCCATTCGATTCGCGATGATCGCCCTTCTTTCTCCTGTCATGGCTGTGGGATCATGGTGGGAACAAAAGCGGCGCTCAAAAACCACCACTGAGGAAAATGAAAAGAAGTTCGTCGAAGACATCGAGAAGCTCAAAGATGATGTAGAAGAAGCAGGGATTGTTGAGCGGATCCGTCGCCGAGCCAAGCTACCGAACCCAGTGGTGTGTATGGAAACAGCTCGCCAAGGTGGGGCAAACCTTTGGCGGGCGCGCCCTAGTGACGATGACTTCCTAACCGCACTCGGCGGTATAGCCCCGGACAAGTTCGACGTTCCGGTTGATTCATCATCTAATTCACGCATGGAACCGGAGGTTCGTGAAGTTCTCAAAGATGCGCGGATTCCCGCAAGTCCGGTAGAGGTTGATTTGCACTCCGGGCCGATTGGAATTTGGGGCGAACGCGCAGCGGCTCTGGCTTTGGCCCGGTCCTTGGTCTGCCAGGTAGCCACACACAGTGGCCCTGCCGACCTCACAATCGGTGTATTCACAGATAAGGCTCGAGCCAACGAGTGGCGTTGGACAGCATGGTTGCCCCACATTCGTCAGGGCGGGGCAAACCCAAACAACCTGTGGCTTGGACTGAATACAGATGTCAGCAGTGTCCTCCTACGAAATTTACGGGACTCGACAGCCGGACTACTGACTGCGGGACTTCTGCTCGTCATTGACAACCTCGCTTTGCTGGAAGGGCGTGAAAGCCCCGCGCGCGACCTGCTGTCTTGGCAGCCCACCAGAGAGGACCGCGACAGCAATAGAGTCATTACAGGAATAGTCATTGCGGATCATGCAGACCAGCTACCGTCTTCTTGTCGGACAGTAATGCAGGTAAAGACGGACAGCGAACTCACCATCACGATTCCAAGCGAGGCCGCGTCGATATCAGGTGTTGTAACAGCCGGTGTCAGGGCAGATATAGCTGAGGACTGGGCTCGGCGCCTAAGCAAGTTTGACGATCCCGAAACTAAGGATCGCGGCGCATCGCTACCGCAAATGGTCCCACTCCTGCCTCTGCTCGGTCTGCAACCGGGAGTGACGGGCGCTGAAATTTCGCGAATATGGCGGGAAAACAAGGGATTTAAAGCCCCCCTGGGAGCGGGAGAAAACGGTACGTTCTGGTTTGACCTCGTCAAAGACGGTCCGCACGGCCTGGTTGGCGGGACAACGGGATCCGGTAAGAGTGAGCTCCTTCGCTCAATGGTTGCCGGACTCGCGGCGGGAGTCGACCCTGAACACTTGAACTTTATCCTCATCGACTTCAAGGGCGGGGCTGCGTTCGCTACTCTCGATCAGCTTCCCCACACCATTGGAACACTCACGAACCTCGATGCTCAGCTTGCGCGTCGCGCGATTGAAGCGTTGAGCGCAGAGTTACTGTACCGACAGAAAAAGTTTTCCGAAGCTGGCGAAGCCGTCGACAACCTCAAGGCCTACTGGGCGACTAATCCACCTGAGCCCATGCCACGCCTGGTAGTTGTCATAGACGAGTTCGCTCAGCTCGCTAAGGATTACCCGGACGTGCTTGCAGCGTTGGTTTCAATTGGGCAAGTTGGTAGAACCCTGGGTGTGCACATGATCCTTGCCACCCAGAGGCCGGCAGGTGTGGTAAACGAAGATATTTTGGCGAACACGAACCTGCGTGTTGCCCTTCGCGTTCAGAGTCGTGACGACTCGTCCTCGGTAATAGACGTTCCGCATGCCGCCAGTATTGGTCGTGACCAACCGGGACGCGCTTACATAAAACTCGGTGAGGACGATATCAACCCCATTCAGACGGCGCTGGTCACCGCTAACACATCCGGTAGCGCGCCCGAATCGATGTACGTCGATGAAATTACGCTTGGTGACCCGGCGCCGGAAGCACCACGTATGCCGCGCAGTGAAATGAGCGACCTGGATGAACTAATCGTCGCGATCCGGGATGCAAACACTGCGCACGGATTTGCGCGTCCTCGCCCAGTTTGGCCAGAACCGCTACCTGAAAAAGTTGAGTTGTTACTGCCTGGCCAGACCCGAGTGGACACTCAAGATGCCGTCAGCCAAGGACTGAAAATTCGTCCTAAGTCAGGCTCCATCATTTACGCGGGCGTGAGTGATGATCCACCAGACCAGCGCCAATATCCCACCGGATGGGACCTGAACGAAGGAAACCTCATGGTGGTGGGTATTCCTGGATCAGGAACTACCACCACGCTGACAACGCTCGCACTAGCGATCGGATCGACCTACAGTCCGGAGCAGGCCGATTTCCTCTACTTAGACATGGGGAACTATGGGCTTCAACCACTGCAACGATTGCCGCACACCATCGGTTACGCGGGGCCGGGAACTGTTAACCGCGAATTGCAGCAGCGCTTACTTCGCTACCTGAAGAAGCAAATGGAGCTGCGCATGGCGTCGCGGGAACAGCACAAGAAACTGTTTGTGTTTATCGACGGGTTTGCCACTTTGCGCGACGAATACAAGGAATTTGATGACCTAGCGCTGTTGGAAACCTTCTACCAGGTCTGGGCCAAGGGATCCGACGTAGGCATTCACTGCGTTGCAACGACAACCCGCATTAAGGCGATTCCGTCAGCGATCGACGACGTGACGACACAGAAGTGGGTGTTCGAACTCGCAGATCCCTACGACTACTCGCTGGTCGGAATTAAAAAGGACAACACGCCACACCCGATCGCAGGGCGTTGTGTGTTCTCTGAAACCGGACACCATACGCACATAGCAACACCGGTGAGCACCATCGGCGAAGCCGTTGAGACCGTGTCGCAAATTTGGCCCGAGGTCGAGAAAACAACTGTAGTAGCAACACTGCCCACGCACGTGCGAGCGCGCGACCTCATGACTCGTGCACAGCTTCTGCAAGAGCCCCGCCGTATCCCGATCGGTATTGCCGAGGCCGACCTGTCCGAATACGTCCTTAATGTATATGACGGTGAACATATGCTGATTGCGGGGCCGGCACGGTCAGGCAAGTCCACAATGTTGATCGCCCTTGCCACAAAATTGCGTGAAGACGCACAAGCCGACGGGCAATCCCTTCAGATTATTGGAGTGTCGTCGCGCCGGTCACCTCTGCAAAGTGCCACCGACAATTTTGATGAAGTCGTGAGCATTGACGATGTAAGCTACATAGCCGCAACGCTCATTCAGCCAGCAGTTCCAACTATTTTGATGATTGATGATGCGGATCAGATTCCAGATACGGATAAGGCTTTGGCGTCCCTGATTGAAAGTGGCGTGCAAAACCTAACGGTTATTGCCGCGGGCCGCAGTGACGAGTTACGTCGGCTCTACTCGCACTGGACTACCACTTTGCGCAAGTCCCGACTTGGCGTGCTACTACAACCCAATGTTGATTTTGACGGTGAACTAATGGGCGTAACTTTGCCGCGCAGAACACCAGTCAAGATCGGGGTAGGGCGCGGGTTTGCCTGCCAGGGCGGAGCTATTTCCATCGTCCAAGCGATAACTGCGCGTGGCGGTGACGGAGAATAATCATGCGGGATTTTGGCGCAAACTACAAGATCGGCGCAGAGTTAGGACGCGGCGCGTCAGGCGTTGTTTATCGCGGAATTAACAAAAACGATGGAACCAAAGTTGCCATCAAGATCCTGCGATCTGACCTGGTGTCCGACCGTGAAATCGTCACCCGTTTCATCACCGAACGTGACGCCCTAATAAGCTTAAACAGTCCTCACATCGTTAAGGTTTACGACCTGATTGCGGAGGGCGGTGAGCTTGGCATCGTCATGGAGTACGCGCCGGGAATGACACTACGCGAATCCATAAATGAGCGCGGCCTGAAGAGCCCCACCCAAGCCATCGAGATCACCAAACAGGTCCTAAGCGGACTAGCAGCCGCCCACGCTCGCGGAATCGTGCACCGAGATATAAAACCAGACAACGTTATTTTCGATCAGTCCGCAACCGGAGAAATCAATGTCTTAATCACAGACTTTGGTATCTCCAAGATCCTAGATGTTGCTACGTCAGTCACTCAAATGATTGGGACGCCGGAGTACATGGCACCAGAACTCATCGAACGTGGCACAGTAGCTCCGAGTGTGGACGTTTACGCTACTGGGATTATGCTTTACGAAATGCTCACGGGGCGCACTCCCTTTGGAGGCGGGGGAACTCCTTTCGCGATTGCAAACCTGCACCTAACTGCCGCTGTTAATCCGATTCCCGGGATACCGGAGGAACTCCACAATTTCCTGGGGCTTATGCTGAAAAAGAATCCCAGTGTGCGTCCTAGTGCGACGATGCTGATCGAGAGCGTCTCCGATTTTGAAGAGTCACTCGAAGGCTTGCCACCTTTGGCAAAGCAAGACCTGTCCGCCGCAGTTCATCCACCTACAATCCTCAAGTCCGACCAACTTGCATCGGACCTTGAAGAGGACGTAGCTGAGTTTGAGCGGATGGAAGCGCGCTTAGCGAAGAAAAGCAGCAAATCCTCCCTCGTCAAGCATCTGATTGGGAAGAAACCTGTCGAAGACGACGTACCTGATGAACCTGAACCTCTCATCATGCCGGATATCGCTGCGGCCCCCAATGAGACGGTCCTGCGGCCACTGCCCGAACTCACGCGAGTTCCGAAACCGGTTGAAACGGAAGAAGAAACCAACCGTTTCAATCCGAAAATAATAGGGATCATCACCGCTGTGGTACTAACAGTCGCGGTGGCTGCGGGCGGCATTATCTGGTGGAGTAACCGAGAACCGTCCTCGAAAACGCCAACCGACCTGGTGACTGCAACGCTGGAAGACAACCCACTTCCTTCTGGACTAATCATCAAACGGAAGGCAACCTACACGCCGGAAAACAATCTGATCGACTACACGATTAGTTTTAAGAGCATGAAAACGCCACTTTCCGGCCAAGTAATGGAAAGCTTCCAGGTGTCCGAAACCGATTGCTGGAATCCAATTTGGGACGAGGGCGTGCAAGCGACCTCACACAGTAAAGCGAAGACGTCGATAAATGCTGACTGTGCTTGGACTCTTGAGCTGGAGGACATTACTGCGCTTTCGGCAACGGAGGTTACGGCTCAGATTGACGCGGGCGATAATCCGCCGCACACGCAGGAGGAAATGGATTCCTACCTGGAAGCAATCTCTGCTAATACGACGGCAACGTTGAATGATCCGGCGACTACGTCCACCGCCTATCCGCTGCAGAGACTGCAGGGTTTGACGATGTCGGCGCCGCCTCGGATCGGTTCAAAGGAGCCTATTCCAATCATTATTTTGGGAGTTTGGCCCGATGGGGAAAACAACCTCACGCCAGTCATTGTTAGCCCCATGAAAGGTGAGCCCACCAGCATGCTGATGTCCTTGACCGGGAATGATCCTGCGGAAAACTTCCGTCTGACTGAAAGATGTACCGGTGCTGTAGCGATTAGTCCGGATGGTCATTCAGCTACGACTTTGCACCCAGCGACATGCGAGATAGGCGCCACGCTAGGTAACTTTGACGTGCAACCAGCGCGAATCTCTATTACTGGTTTTGGCTCCTAAATTGCCGTCTGGGATTGGACAGGTGGATGTACCAGCGCGTTTAGTTTGGCTAGTTCTTCGAGCAGACGGATGAAGGTCGATGCACGGTCAAAGTGGACTTCTTTTCAGTGGATCCTAGACAGCCAGCCAAAATGCTTGCGGTTAAAGTTCACCAAGAATCCCACCGGGAAAGCGGCAAGAAGCGTACCTAATGCAATCTCGCGAAGGAGGGTCCTCGGGTATTCGGTGACCAAAGAAATATCCCCGTTAAAGAATCAGTTGCCCGAAATGACCTATAAGCCAAAAACCAACACGAAATGACCTATAAGCCGAAATTAGAAAAACCACGGACACTCATTTTGGTTTGAGTTTCCGCGGTTTGCAGTGTGTCGGGGTGGCGGGATTTGAACCCACGACCTCTTCGTCCCGAACGAAGCGCGCTACCAAGCTGCGCCACACCCCGTGTCTCTTGGACTCAACAAGTATAACCAGCGGAGGCCAAACCCCAAAATTGAAAGGAATGCGTTTACCTCACATTCCAACGGTTAGGCGCGGGCCGCCGGCCTCATTTCGATAATGGAGGCTTCTGGCCTGCACGCGAAGCGAACCGGCGCGTAAGGTGAGGTCCCCAAGCCGGCGCTCACATGTAGTGGCGACTCTTTGCCGGCAAAGCTCCAAGCGGCCATGCCGGAGGCAAGCTCGCGCGGCAGGTCGCAATTTGTAACCAGGGCGCCGTACCCGGGCACACACAGTTGCCCTCCGTGCGTGTGTCCAGCAAGAATCAAGTGCGCATCGTCCGAGGTGTATTCGTTCAAAACCCTCTGGTAGGGGGCGTGCGTTATGCCCAGTCGCATCGTGTCAGCCGCGTACCACCCGTCCGGCAGCTGCGGGATGCGGTCGCGTTTGATGTGCGGGTCATCAACCCCAATCAAGCCAACTCGCACCAGGTCAGTCTGGCTAGCGTCGCCCTCAAAAATAGATCCCTTTACGGGCACATCAATGACTTCCGCCTGATTAGTTAGATTCACCCAACCTGCAAATTCAAAGAAACTGGCGAGTTCTTCCCATGGCAAGTCCGGAACGTTTCTCTTCTTGCTGTGTTTTGACGGACCGGTCAGGTACGTGGACCAGCGCTTTTTGCGCGGCGAATAGTAGTCGTTTGACCCAAAAACGAACGCTCCAGGCCGGTCCGTTAGAGGCTCGAAAGCACGCCTAACCATGTCCGCGCCCGCAATCGATCCAAAGTTGTCGCCCGTTGCAACTACGAAGTCGAAATCTTCATCTGCGAGTCCCCGAATGAAGTCCACGAGGAAGTCCTGGCCAGGGTACAGGTGAGGGTCCGCGATTTGCAGTATGCGCAACGCCGGGGTTTCGAGGCCCTCGGGAAGCTCTACCACGTAGCGGCGCAACGTCGGCATGCGCCGCTCAATTTGCGTCCACGCGGCCACGCCCACACCGGCCGCGGTAGCAAACGCGGCGGTGGAGCTAAGCAACTTCCTCGCGCCCATGTTCCTCCGTACGCGTGAATCCGCGCATTTAGCGCGGATTCACGGGCTTTAGCTATCTTCTAGTCTTTGTTATCGTCCTGGTTTTGCGATGGTTGCGTGGGCGGCGCGGGAGGCGGTGGCGTGGCGCCAAGATCGGCCTGCGGGAGGTCTACATAGTCCATCCCCTCGGTGGCGCGATTCATGTAGGCGCGCCATACAGGCCCGGTGAACGTGCCGCCATACACGTAGCCCCACTGGATGCCGTTGGCGTAGATGCCGTTCATTGACTGCGAGGATGCCCGAGCATGCCCCGCCCACACAACCGTTGAAATCTGCTTGGTTGCACCAGCTACCCACAGGTTAGCGTTGTCGTCAGAAGTACCGGTCTTAGCGATGAAGGGGTGACCAATAGCGATATTCGCGTAGGAGCCGGAGCGGCCCACCTTTTGCAGCACGGTTGAAACCATGTTCGCTTCCTTCGCGGGAACCGCCTGCTCGCAGGATGGCTTGTATGCCACGATCTGTTCACCGTCACGGTCAAGTACTTCGTCAACCGGTAGCGGCTGGCAGAGCACGCCATCGTTCGCAAGCGCGGCGTATGCGCCAGCGAGGGCCAGTGGGGTTGCGGGAGCGCCGATTATCTGCGGCGGGTACGGCTTGTGCGGCGAACCGTCCGCCTCCGCGATGCCAAGTGCAGCCATGCCGTCAAAAATTTCGCACATGTTCAGCTTGGTTGACATTTCCGCAAATACGCGGTTGATTGACAGTGAGGTCGCGTCGATCACGTTGAATGTGCCGCCCTTACCCGCAAGGTCGCTAACCGTCCAGTCTGATGCGTATCCGGGACCGCATGGGATGTTGAACTCTGAGGCCGCGAAGCGCGATGAGTGTCCGCCCAGTCGCTCCCACGCTCCGTGTCCCTCGCGGAACCACTGCAGCATCGTGAAGGGCTTTAGCGTTGATCCTGCAGAAAAGCCGTCGCCGCCGCCCCCGGACTTATCTACGTTGAAGTTCGACTGCGTGGCCTGGGGGTCACTTTCGGTGGGCACACCAAAGTTCGTGTTTTGCGCCATCGCAAGAATGCGTCCGGTGGATACCTCGCGTGTGACCAGCGCCGTGTTGGCTCCAGATGCGTCATTCACACCAATCAGGCCCGTGATTTCCTCGAACGCGGCCTGCTGCATGTTTGAGTTCAGGGTCGTCTTGATGGTGAGGCCGCCGCGAAGTAGCTTTTGTTTACGCTCGGCCTCGTTGGCGCCAAACTGGTCGGAGGCCAGCAGGTACTGGCGCGCGTATTCACAGAAGTATGCGGCGTTACCCGCGCCAGCGCAGCCCTGCGAGCGGAAGTTTGGTTTCAGCATGTCGGCGATTGGGATCGCGGTTGCCTGGTCGTACTCTTCCTGCGTGATCTTTTCTTCGGCAAGCATCGCGGCAAGCACCGTGTCACGCCTGTTCTGCGCGGCTTCGGGATCGTTAAGCGGATCGTACTGGATGGGTGATTTAACCATGCCGGCCATCATTGCGGCCTCGGGAATCGTGAGGTCTTTTGCGGACTTAGAGAAGTATCTGCGTGCGGATGCCTCCGCCCCGTAAACATTCGTGCCAAACGGAGCGATGTTCAAGTAGCCGGTCAGAATGTCATCTTTCGACATTTTTTGTTCAAGTGCGAGGGCGTAGCGCGCCTCGCGAAGCTTACGGCTGATGGTCTGTTCGGTTGCCGCGTCAATCTTGTCCTGATCGCCCTCTTGCAATCCGGCTTCGAGAAGGGTGTTCTTCACGTACTGCTGCGTGATGGTGGAAGCACCCTGCGTGCTCTGATCTGAAACGTTGTTGATTGCAGCGCGGGCCATGCCGTTCGGGTCGATACCCTTATGCTCGTAAAAACGCCTATCTTCAATGGAGATAATCGCGTCTTGCAGGTAGGGCGAAATTTCTTCGAGGGGAACGATGATTCGGTTCTCGGCATAGAACGTTGCCAGCACGGAGCCATCGGCAGACAACAACGTGGATTGTTCGGATGGGGGGAGGATTTCAAACTCGGCGGGTAGCGCGTCAAACACCTGCGGGCCGGCTTTAGCTACAAGCCCAACTCCGCCCGCAGCGGGAACAGCGAGCCCCGCTAAGAGCACGCCAAAAAGCGCGGAAGACGCCAAGAAGGTAGTAAGCAACGTGGCGAACTGCCGTTTTCCGACGTGACGAGAACCTGAATTCGACATGATTCAAGCCTACTTTGAAAACGCTTTTTTGTAACGACCGGGCGCTAAACGCCGCGAATTAGAAAAACTTTGTAATCGGACCTTATGCCTAGAGATTTTGAAAATTTTTCTGCTAGGTGGGCGTGATTTGTGTAAACGATCGGTTCTGGGCAGCACATTAGTGGATTTCAACTTGCTCCCAAACCCAAATTGTGTGTATGGTCACATCAGATTCAGTGCTTGAAGCACATGCGAACAATGGGGTGAAGATGAGCTACGCACATTCCGACAAAGATCAAAGTTGGGCGGCAAAGGCGCTTTGCGCAACTGAGACTCCGGACGCGTTATTTGTACAGGGCGCGGCGCAACGCCAGGTTCGTTCCCGCTGCATTGCATGCCCAGTTCGTCTTGAGTGCCTAGCGGACGCGTTGCAGTCCGAAGCTAATTTCGGTGTTTGGGGCGGTCTTACAGAACGTGAGCGCCGCGCGATGCTACGCTACTACACTCACGTAACTGACTGGCGCACGTGGATCATGGAGTCTGATGACCCGCTCGCGGAAGAGCTTCGCTCGCCGCAGATCCCCCGCGTCTTGGCTCGCGTTCGGCGCTAGCCCGCATACCTTTTACAGGAGTGACCTATGACTAAATGGGAATACGCAACCGTCCCCCTAATCATTCACGCTACGAAGGCAATCCTTGACCAGTGGGGCGAGGACGGCTGGGAGCTCGTTCAGGTTGTGCCGGCACCCAATAATCCAGACAACTTCGTGGCGTACATGAAGAGGCCAAAAGCTTAGGCCGCGCGTAGTGCCCACACGGGTTTAAAAAATGAGGGAAGGTTTTCACCTTCCCTCATTTTTGTTGTTCAGGCTACTGCCTCGTATATCGAACTAGCGCGCGCGGCGTGCCAGACGATCGAGGTCAAGAAGCGTAACGGCGCGGCCTTCCAGGTGGATCCAACCGCGGGAGACGAAGTCGGCAAGCGACTTGTTAACGGTTTCACGAGAAGCGCCAACCAGCTGGGCAAGCTCTTCTTGCGTGAGGTCGTGCGGCACGTGAACACCATCTTCGGCCGGGGTTCCAAAACGATCCGCAAGGTCTAGCAGGGCCTTAGCGACGCGACCAGGAACATCGGAGAAGACGAGGTCCGCAAGGCTCTCGTTGGTGCGACGCAGGCGGCGAGCCAACGCGCGCAACATGTGCTTGCCCATCGTTGGGTTCGTATCCAAGATCGCGTTCAAATCAGCGTGATCGAGATGCAGAAGCGTTACCGGCGAAACCGCGGTTGCAGTGGTGGAACGCGGACCCGGATCAAACAGGGTCAGCTCACCAATGATCTCGCCGGGGCCAAGCACTGCAAGCAGGTTCTCGCGCCCATCCATAGAGGTGTGGCCGAGCTTAACCTTGCCTTCCGTGATGATGTAGAGACGGTTGCCAGGCTCGCCCTCTTCAAATAGAACCTCCCCGCGACGCAGGGTGGTCTGTCCCATTTTGGAGCGCAACGAATTTTGCTGCGCTTCATCTAGCCCTTCAAACAGAGGGACTTGGCTGATGTAGTTTCCTTCCACGGTCACCTTCATTCTCCGCTAAAGCGGCTAAGTGGTTATAAGCGTATGTACGCCCCCGTAACGTGGATGTGCGCACCTGCACACCAGTTTAACCGCTTTTCTTGCGTTTTATGAGGAAAACAACACATGCCTTCACGATTTGGCGCATGTGGCGCACGTTTGCCAGGCGCTAAACTCCGCGGTTTGTATGCTCTAGGTATGAGCGTTCAAGAAACCAAAAGTCAGCCTTTAGAGGTCGCGCAGGTACTGGCCGACCTGTATCCGGACGCGAAGTGTGCCCTGGTGCATGAGAATGCGTTTGAGTTGCTCGTAGCCACTATCCTGTCTGCGCAAACCACTGACGAGCGGGTGAACACTGTGACCCCCGCGCTGTTTGCTGCCTATCCCGCGCCGCGCGACATGGCGCATGCGAATGAAGCTGACATTGCGCAGATAGTGCGGCCCTTGGGTTTTCAAAATCGGCGCTCAACCCAGTTGCGGCAGATGGCGCAGGCGTTGGATGAAAAGTTTGCCGGCGAGGTTCCAAGCTCGCGGTCCGAGCTTGAGTCTTTACCCGGAGTAGGGCGCAAGACGGCGCACGTCATCATGGGTAATGCGTTTGGGATCCCCACAATCACCGTGGACACGCATGTGGGCAGGCTAGCGAAGCGGCTCGGCTGGTCCAGCGCCAAGACGCCTCTTGCGATCGAGCGAGACATTGCGAAAGCACTACCGGGGCAGGACTGGACCGTGCTGTGCCATCGGCTTATCGAGCATGGGCGGCGCGTGTGTCACGCGCGGTCCCCGCAGTGCGATAGCTGCGCCCTCGCACCCCTTTGCCCGTCTGCGCAAGTCGATTAGAACCAGCGGGTTAAAGCAGATCGATTAAAGAGGCTGGGGCCCAGCTCGTGCAGCCAGCGGAAGCTTCAGCCGGTGCAGGCCTTGAGGTGGTTAAGGACGGCTTCGTTCAACTGCTCGGGCGCTTCCTCGGTGGGGAAGTGGCCGCAATCCAGTTGGAATGTAGTGATCGGCTGTTTTGCCCACTGCTGGTCGCGCAGGAACGTTTTTGGAGGCCGCAGCCCGTCCTGTAGACAGATGACGCGAGAGACGGGCATGTCTACAACCGTGTCGATGCGGGCGCGGGTGCGCCGGGTCAACGAGTTCGCGCGGATCACGGCCTCGAGGGCGGTTTCAGTTGCGAATGGGCGGGAGAACGCGTAGCGGTACACGCGCTCATCAGCCTGCAACTTGGACCTGTTTTGTGGCGCTGCCCAAGAGGCGGCGGCGTCTGCAACAATCTTGCCTGAACGCAGGTTTCGCACGTTAAACCACGGGGAGCGGATCTTCATCGCCGTGCGGCCGGCCGCGCTGAATGGGGAGGGGGTGGAGCGCTCCAGGTTTAGAGGGTGGGGCTGCGCGATAGACATGAGGGAGGCAACCACGCGCGGATTCGTAGCGGCCAGAATCCACCCGAAAATACCGCCCATGCCCTCGCCTATGATGTGTGCTTTTGCCACGTTCAAACTGCCGAGCACCGCGGTTACGTCTGCCGCCATGCGCACCGGATCTTGACCATGCGGCTGCAGGTCTGAGGAGCCGAAGCCGCGCAAATCCATGGCCCACACGCGGTAGCCCTCGGCTGCCAGGTGCACCAGCAGGTGGCGCATCGAGTACCAGGTGCGCGGAAAACTGTGCAGTAGCATCACGGGTTCACCGTCGGCGGGTCCCATTTGCGCCAGGTGGAAGTTCGCGCCTCCCGCATTCACGGTGATGTGCTGCCATTCGCCCTCGGGCAACAATAGTGACCGGCCATCCGTGTTCGACGTGGATGGCCGGTCTAAAAAGTTAGAGCTCATGGCTCCAAGTTAGCTAAAATCGTCCTCATTTTCGAGGGCGGTTAACCTGCGCGGTTTACTTCTTCTTCAATGTTCCGGGGGCGAGCTGCTCGATCTGGGTACGGATCTCTTGCTCGCGGCGTCCGTCGCGACGCGCGAAGATGGACGTTAGACCAATGACGAAGAGGATTAGGCCAGA
Source organism: Actinomyces sp. S4-C9 (assembly GCF_000758775.1). Lineage (NCBI taxonomy): Bacteria > Bacillati > Actinomycetota > Actinomycetes > Actinomycetales > Actinomycetaceae > Actinomyces > Actinomyces sp. S4-C9. The sequence continues at coordinate 24,678 of NZ_JRMU01000019.1, forward strand.
TACCGCCATAACGCCCGTGTATCCGGTCCACTGAATGTGGTGGGCCACGTTGCCGCCAAACGCGTTGAAAGCGGTTAGCCAGTTGTAGGCGGGCTCCATGAAGTCGGCTGTCACCGCAGGTGCGGCGAGGAAGAAGATGCCGCCGGCCATTGCCAGGATGCCGAAGATGAGAGCGCCGAGCGAAGACCTGATGGTCAGCATTACCACGAGGATCGCAACAATTACGCCAGCGCCAAGCTCAATGAGAGCCGCTGGGTTGATAACGCCGGTTGCAACCGGGTTGTCCTGCGCCAGCGTTAGACGAGCGGCCGAGTCGGTCAGCAGGTACCAGGCGGCGGGAACACCAATCAGCGTCAGGAAGAATGACCACACGCGAGCTCCAACGCGTGATGGAACTTCGGGCACCACCGTGGCTTCTTCGAAGATCGATTGGGTGTCGTTTAGCTCTACTGGTTCGCGCGGAATCCACGAGGACGTTGCCTCGGGTTCTTCCGTTTCGGCAACCTCGGGGCGCAGTAGCGACTTGCGACGCACCTTCGTAGCCTCGATGTCGTCTTCTGCGTCTGCTCCGGCTGTAACTGCGGCCACTCCAGCGGCGGCGCCTAGCCCTGCTGCTAGTTCAGAATCGGGCTGCGCAATGGGCGCGGCAGATTCCGATGCTGGCTCTGCAACAGGGATCCCCACTGGCTCGCCCGCGGGATCTGCAACGGCTTCGGGCTCAACGTCCGGGAAGGCGGGTACTTCGCGCATACGCTCGTATTCGTCCTCGGGGGTCTGGCGACGCTCAAGTACGTCGCGAGGAATATCGTTGCCACTCGCCGCTACATGCGGGATGGAGTTTGTTGTATCCGTGGCTTTAGGAAGTGAGGTTTCGGTCTGCCCCTCCCACGCGGGTGCTGGTTCAGGAGCGGGCGTCGGCTCTGGTGCCGCCACGGGTTCGGGAGCGGGGACGGGATCTGGCTGGCGCGTTGCAACCGACTGTGCAGGTGCGGCGGTCTCGCTCTCGGTGTCTGCGTCGCGGGGGACCACAGGGGCAACCGTGGTTTTTGCTTCAACGTCTTCAAGGACTTCGTCGCCAGCCGAGCCAACGATGTCTTCAGGCTGATCGTCGCCAAATACGGCGGCGCCCTCGTCGATCGTCAAATCCTCGTTACCAGCATCGAGAGTGCTATCAGCTTCGAGCGGATCTAAGGGGGCAGGTTCTGATGCCGGATCAATGAGGTCGGGGTGCTGTGCTTCGTCCTCTACCTGGCCGCCAAGATCCCACGTGGGGCGCTGCGCCTCATCGGTCTCGTTAGGGTCGTCAAAATTACGATCAGCCATGAAATCCTCCAATAATCTGTCGCCAACTGCGCGCGCGGGGGCACACAATGAGCCATAACACCATGATTACACGCGGTTTTTTGCAGGGCCGAGGCTGGGCCGGCGTGTTGAAAAGACGATTTTAGATAGTGACTGAGTTGATGCTGGTAGGGATCCAAGCGTCGGGGTTGGTCGAAATACTAATCGAATACGTGCATGTTGCGATGATGAGGCCGAATACGCCCAGTACAGGCATTGTGTATCCGATTGAGATCATGAATGGGTCTTGGGGCGTAACCAGTTTGTTGGTCAGAAGTGAGAACAGTGGCCCTAAGAATAGTGCGGGGATGACGAGTAAGAACCACGCTACCAGTTGAACGGCAACAACCGATTTGTATGCCATCGCTGTGAACGCCATGAGGGCAAGGGAGATTAACAGCACCAGAAGCCAGTCACTTCCGGAAAGTTTTGGCATGAGCTGAGGCACGTTCAAAATCGTTGGTGTGATTGTGTTTGGGGAGCTTGCGAGCACTAGGAAGATTAGAGAGAGTGCAAAAAGTAGCGTGACGATGAAGTAGCCCGAAAGAGCGGCCGGCCCAGGCTCTTTCTCTGGCTTGAAGTTATTGCGCTTACTCTGGCGTCTTTTCGCGAGCGTGACCATGAGGGCCGTGAAGAGGATGACAAAGGTTTGTAGCGGAAGTTGTTGCCACATGAGCATCGCTTGGGTTGAGCTGGTAGGTGCCGGTGAGATGATTGAGTTTCCGATGAAAAGGGCTGCGAATGCGCCGGCCCACGTGGTTGCAATCACGATGCCAATCGCAGACCAGCGTGTGAGGTAGGCGAGGATGATGATCAAGATAGCAACAACGAGGATGCCTAGCTGACCTGTGGGCGAGCCGAGGGGAATACCCGTGATGCTTCCCTCTTGCAGTAGCGCCGTTGAGTTGTAGAGCAGGGTTAGGATGATTGGTGAGACAACGAATGAGAATACTGCGATGGTGCCCCGGCCCAGCAGGGCTTCGCGTTTTACGAGCGGGGCGTGAGCACGAACGTTTTCGGCAGTTAAACTCATGCCTACACTGTACCCAGCTAAGCTAAGACCGTGGTTGAACCTGGTATGTCGAAGTTCGCGTCACTGGCGGCGTCCGCGCAAATGCGGGATTTGTTGCGCGAAATTGATGAAGGTGTTGCGCGCATCCGTTTTTCGGAGGGGTTGCGCCGCGGCTGGGAGGCGGCGCGGGCGGAGGCCGGCGTGCAGCTCGCCCACTATGAGGCGGCCCTGGTGGGGGCGCGCACGGATTTAGCGCAGTTGCGTTTGGCCACAATGGGACGTGTGTCGGCGGAGGATCCGGCAGTACTTGCGGCGCTCGATATTTGGAAGGCGCACCGCCTGGCTCAGCGGGATTGGGCGCCGTTGAACTCGCGGCGGCCGGTAAAAACTGTGGGACACCCGTTGCCGCAGGTTCTTACGGCAGCGCACAAGGCTCTAACCGCGCGTCTTTGTAGCGTGGGCGTGATCGCTGAGGATGACGTTGCCACCCTTAAAGATCCGCGGGCGCTCACGGCCGTGCGGGCCGTGTTGGAGGCCAAGTTGCCGGCTCCCATGCGTGCGGGTCTGCTCATTTGGTTGTTTGCGAATAGGCCGCTGTTTGCTACTCATTCGGAGCAGCTCGGCCGCGTCCTTGCCCGCCATCATCTGGTGGTGAGCGGGTTCGAGCCCAGTGGCACGCTGTTGATTTCACGCCAGTTGGTGGGGGACGCGCAGGCGAGCCTCGCCCTCAATAACGAGGATGTGGAGCCATGGCTGTACGCCTATTGTGAGGCTATGGCTGCGGCGATTGACCCCACGCTAGACATGATTAGGGGCGTTCAGGCCGGAAAACTGCCGCAGTAGTTTCCACAGGTTCGGCGCAGCGCGTCTTACCCACAACACTGCGCAAGTGATCCGGAACCTTTCACGCCCCCGCATTTTCATGGCTGTATGCGCGTGATTTTGAAAGTGGAAGACCAGGCCAACGAGGTTGTTCGCGTCCTGCAGTTGATGGGGCACACGTTTGAGTGGTTTGGCGAAAGCGTGCCGGAGCCGGGCGATTTATTGATTGTTGAGGATGAATCGGGACCTGCAGGGGTGGGGCCCGGCGTGAATGTGGTGCGCTTGGGTGTGGACGTTGTGTTGCCCGGGGGAGAAGCCCAGCTGATGAGGATCATTGACGCTGGTTTTGCCTCTGGCAGGTTTGCGACGGTCGTTTTTGCAGGGGTGCGCGGAGGGGTAGGAACAACAAGCGCGCTGGCCCGCGCTGCAAAAGGGCTTAGGCATGAGTCGGTTTTTGTGCTGGATTTGGGTGATGATCCAACGCTACGCGTAGCTTTGGCTGATACGCGCGTGACGCTGCTGACGTGGGATGACGTGAATATTTGCGAGGACGTGGTGCTATCGCGCTTGCCCCGTGGAATCCTCGCGGTGGTGGGGGCTAATGGTTGTTCCCCTCCCCAGATAGCTCAGGTGGCGCCGCTTGTACGCGCCTTGCGCCGCGTGGGCCCGGTTCTGATTGATACGGGCAAATGGACCCGTCAGGCGGCCCAGTTTTGTGCGCATGAGGACGCCCGCCCGGTGCTACTAGGTAAGGCCCGGACCGCGCGCATTCAGGTTGAGGTTGCGCGGCAGCGCCTGGTTGATTTCGGTCTTGCAGACCGTGCGGTTTGGCTTCCAAAAAACCCGAAGCTAAAGGATTTGGAGGTGGCTTGTGCGCGCTAGGGATCTGCAAAACCGGATTGCGCGCGGAGAAGTGCCTGCCAAAGCGGTTGGACAGGCGGCCTCCCCGTTGGCGGGGGCGAGCGCATTGGTTAGCTCCGCGTGGACCTTGGACGCAACTATCGCCGGGCCCGGCCCGGCTCTCATGGAGTTGATCTCGCAGGAGGGGGTTAGCGACGTCCTCGTGAATGGGACAACGGTGTGGGTGGATCGGTGCGGACGTATGGAGCGGGCGCAGGTTGAGTTCTCTTCCCCGGCGCAGGTACGGGAGTTAGCGGTGCGCATGGCGGCAACTGCGGGCACGCGTTTGGATGAGGCCATGCCGATTGCAGATGGCACCCTGCCCGACGGCACGCGCTTGCACGCGGTTTTGTCTCCGCCCGCGGTCGGTGGGCCACTGATCTCTTTGCGCACAAAACGGCGCAAGTCTTTCACCTTGGAGGAGCTACGCCAGAACGGCACGTGCACGGGGCCAATGTTTGACGCGATTGTGGGGCTGGTTGAGGCGCGCGCAAACGTATTGCTGTCGGGCGCGACGGGCACGGGCAAAACAACGTTACTGTCTGCGATTTTGTCGAAGGTGGATGCGGGCCAACGCATCATTTGTATTGAGGAGGTTCCCGAGCTTTCTCCCACTCATCCGCACGCCGTAACGATGTGTCAGCGCGGGGCGAATGTGCAGGGTGAGGGCGAGGTGAGCTTAGCGGATTTGGTGCGCGCCGCGATGCGGATGAGGCCGGATCGGCTGGTGCTTGGCGAATGTCGCGGGGCGGAGGTTCGCGACGTCCTCACTGCCTTCAACACGGGCCACGAGGGCGGGTGGGCAACGATCCACGCGAACACTGCGGAGGATGTGCCAGCGCGCTTGGTGGCGCTTGGAGCGCTCGCGGGGATGGCTGATTCAACCGTGCACGCGCAGGCGGCTGCGGCGTTGGATGCGATTATTCACGTGGAGCGCCGCGCTGATGGCAAGCGCGAGGTCACTCAGATAGCGGTGGTGGAGCCTGGCACGTCACTGCGGGTACTGCCGGCTTTAACCCTTGCGGGCAGGGGGTCAGGGTTCGCGGCTCTGCAGGCGCGTCTTCAGGCCGGGGGAGTATCTGGTTTTGGAGCCCCCAATGCGCGGGACATGGCGCAACGCTCGGGGGAGGTCGTTTAGATGAGCGCGTTGGCCGCGGCGGCGTGGACGCTTTTGTTCGTGCTTTTTGCTTCATCGTTGGTGGTTCGCAGGCGTAGGGAGCAGCGAGCGTTCACCGCTTGGATGGGGGCGCGGGAGATGGAACGAAAGCCCGCAGAGCAGGTGTCGGCTGCGATGCTACTCGCGGACGTGGTGGCGCGTTTGCGTTCGGGAGCGGGCGTGGAGGCGGCTTGGCGCGGCGCGATTCTAGACGCTGGTTTGCCGTGGGGCGGGATGGATAGTCGGGGCGTTCCACAGTTGCCAAAGCAGTTGTGCGGATCGGCTCCGTCGGTGGAGGCGGCGTGCCGGTTGACGCATCAGATTGGGGCGCCGCTGGCTCAGATTCTGGAGTCGATTTTGGAAACGATTGATGAGGTCGATGCGGCGAATCGGGATCGTGAAGTGGCGCGGGCTGGCCCGGAAACCACGGCGAAGTTGCTGACTGCACTGCCTCTTTTAGGCGTGGTGGCGGGGTTTGCGGTGGGTGTGGATGTGGTGAGGCTTTGGTTTGCGGGCGGCGTGGCAACGGTTGGACTTGTTGTGGGGGCCATGTTTTGGGTGGCGGGTGTGGTGTGGGCGAAGCGGTTGATTGCGGCGGCGTCGCGGGAGGGGGAGCGGATTGACCCGGTGGTGCTGGTGGATCTGCTGGTTGCCAGTTTGAGTTCGGGAGCGTCCATTCCGCATTCGTTGGATGCGCTGGGGGTGGCTTGCGGGGAGTCTCAGTTTGAGCGTTGCGCAGCTTTGCTTCGTATTGGCGCGCCTTTTGATGCGTTGCAGGAGCAGGTTAGCGAGGATGCGCTACCTATCGTTGCGGCGTTGCGGCCGGCGTGGACTTTGGGGGCGTCTCCGATTCCAATGTTGCGGCTACTTGGCGGGCGCATTCGGGCAACGAGGGCGGCCAAGGCGCGCGGTGAGGCGCAGAGGCTAGCTGTGCGCCTGGTCCTCCCGCTTGGGTTGTGTCTGCTTCCCGCGTTCGTGGCAATCAGCGTGGTGCCGATAGTGGCGTCAATAACCCTGCCCGGGTTTTAGTGTCGTTGCACCTACGCGTCGGCCGAATCGTCCTCGCCGTTTTGCTTGGCAGTTCGGGGCACGACGATCAGTTCGGTGTTGTATTCGTGGCAGATTTCCAGTACGGAACGCGATGGTTCAACGTCGGTAATTAGGTAGTCGAAGTCGCCAAGTTCAGCCGTTTTGCACAGTGCGCGGCGAGTGAACTTCGTGTGATCAGCCACCAGAATCCGAATCTGCGCGGCCCGCAGCATCGCCTGTTTTGTTTCCGCTACGTAGTCGTACGGGTTGTACACCGCTCCGTCGGTGATGGCCGTGTCGGACATTAGGCAGAAGTCGGCACGGAACCGCTCCACCTCGGCAACTGTTCGCGCCCCATAAAAGGAGTTGGACCACGGCGAATAGCGTCCACCCAAGCAATGTAGCTCCACCATGGGGGCTCGCCCCACCGCCTGCACCACGGCCAGAGAGTTTGTGATGACCGTAAGCGGAGAGCGCCCCGTCAGTTCGTGAAGCGCAGGCAGGCACGAGGAGGAGTCGTCAATCATTAGGGATGAAGCACGCGGAATCAGTTCGCTAATCACCGGGGTAAACGATTCCTTAACCTCGGTCAAAATACCGGATCGGAGCATGGAGGAAAGGTCTACAACTGTTGATTCCGCCGGCTCCACGTACCCGCGGCCCAGACTAACCAGTCCTTCGCTGACCAGTTGGGAGACGTCGCGGTAGACGGTGACAACGGAGACGTCGAGGAGCTCTGCAAGCTCCTCGACGTCTAGGCCGCCAGCTTCGAGCACGGCGCCTACCAGCCGAGCTTTCCGGCGCTCTTGTGCACTTAGCTTTTTCAAACAGTCCTCATTACTTCTTGTGCGGGACTACCGCCACCTTGATTCCGGTGCCATTAGCCGCCACGGTAATAGCTTCGTGAACGTCCGCAAGCTCAAACGTGTGAGTATGCAAAGACTTCACATCTATTTTACCCTCACCGATAAGGCGTAGCGCTTTTTCATGCGCTGCACGGCCCGCGTTGGACGCGCCGGTGATAACGAGTTCACGATAGTGAATGAGGTTCGGATCGATCTGCGCTTTAGCGACCTTAGAGAAGCCCGCGAAAGCGTTTACGTGACCGCCCTTGCGCATGCACAAAAGCACGTCCTCAACAAGTTCAGGCCTGCCAATGCAGATCACGCCAATGTCCGCGCCTTCTCCGTCGGTCAGGTTTTTACAGAACTCAGCGAGGTCCGTCTGCGTGGGATCCACAGTGTGCGTGGCACCCATCTTCTTGGCAAACTCCCGCCTCGATTCTGACGGGTCAGAAACAATGATGTTGCTGGCTCCCGCCAGGCGACACACCTGGGTGTGTAGCAAACCGATTGGCCCAGCACCCGCTATGAGAACTGTGTCTCCAATGCCGGGCTGGTAGTTGTGCGCGCCATTAATCACGCAGCCAAGTGGTTCGGCCAAAGCAACCTCAACGGCACTTAGATGCGAGGGCGCTTTAAACACGCCACCTCGTTGCAACGCCTCGGCGGGAATACGAATGTATTCAGCCAGCCCGCCGTTGATTGCGTATCCGAAGATTTTGGAGTCGGTGCACAGGTGTTCCATACCGCGGCGGCAGTAGTAGCACTGTCCGCACGGCACGGTTGGGAGGACGCCTACCAGGTCTCCAACTTCGAACCCCTCAACTTCGGAGCCAACCTCTTCAACGTACCCAGAGATTTCATGTCCGAGGACGATGCCAAGGTCGATGCCCGCAGTTTTTTCACCGCGGAGGATGCGCCCATCCGTGCCGCACACGGTGTTTGCTCCCACGCGGAGAACGAGGCCGTCGGTACCTGCGCTAGGCTTCTCAATTTCTCTTAGTTCGAGCTGTCCAGGTCCTGCAAAAACCGCGGCTTTCACTTGGCATCACCGTGAACAATCGCAGAGAGTTCCTTCATGACGCCAGCCATATCTTCTACCTGCCAGACGTTGCGGCCGTAGATCAGGCCGCGAGCGCCCGACTCGATGGCCTCGCCAGCTAGGCGGCTAACTTCGCTGCGGTCAGCTGCGGAGCCGCCGAGGGTAAGAACGGGAATGTTACCAACCTCTTCAATCAAGGTGCGTTCGGCTTCAACATCGCCCACGTATTCGGTCTTGATAGCGTCAGCACCGATCTCAGCGGCAATGCGGCACATCTGGCGCAGGAGCTTGGGGTCCTTTTGGTCTTCGTTTCGCAGGCCCCACAGGGTTGCTTCAACAATCACGGGCAGGCCAATCTGGTGAGCTTCCGCGATGAAATGAGCAACTTCCTGCACGTTGTCGTAGAACATGCCGTCAGCAACGGGGCGTCCGATTAGGTACATGCATACGGCGGTGGCGCCAAGTTCAAGGGCCTCTTGAGGAGTGGTGAGAACCCGGTAGGCCTCTCCCATCTCCTTTTTCATGTTCGGGTCCAGGGTGGTCCAGTCTACGCGCAGGATCGGTTCGGGTCCGCCGCGCCGGCCAAACAGGTGTGCTCCCTGCTCCAGCATTCCGCGGTTTAGGAGGATGCCCTCGGGGTTGCCCTCAACGATTCTTTCAAGCAAATCTACGGGATTGCCCAGCCCGTCGGGGATTGGTAGAGACTGGCCGTGGTCGAATGCCACAATGAACGACCTGTTGGTCTTACTGTCAAAAATTCGTGATAGTCGAATGTTCTTGCCGGTCATGTTTTCTCCTAATATTCTTCGTCTACTTCAGGGTCTTTACCGAGTCGGCCAACTGCGATCTGATCGAGCGTGCGCATATTGTTTTCGCTCAGTTTGATGCGCGGGGCCGAAAGATTGTCTTTCCATCTGTCTGGGTTTGCGGACTTAGCTACCGATGAGATTCCGCGGGCAGAAGCCCACGCGATGCACACTGCGGCGGGTGAGCAAGAGTGCTCAGCCGCAATCTTCTTGACGTCAGGGTGTTCAAGAAGGCCCTTGCCGCGTCCAATAACTCCCCAACCTTGCGGTGCAATGTCGTTTTCAAGGCAGAAATTCACGAGGTCGATTTGCGCAAACCCAGGGTGTACCTCGAACTGGTTCACTGCCGGGTATTCGCCGAACTCCTCGCGGATTTTTTGTAGGTGCGCGATGGGGAAGTTGCACACGCCAATGTTCTTGATGAAACCTTCTTCACGTAGCTGCATGAGCGCCTCGTAAGACTCTAGGTAGAGCCCTAGGCGCGGTAGGGGCCAGTGAATGTGGTACAGGTCGATGTAGTCCAGCCCAAGGTTTCTTAGCGTGGCAAAAAATGCGCGTCTAGCTTGCTCTAACCCTTGGTCGCCACCGCGCAGTTTCGAGGCAACAAGTACCTCTTCTCGCTCCACGCCGGAGTTTAGGACGCCTTGCCCTACTCCATATTCGTTGTGGTAGCGCTGCGCGGTGTCGACCATACGGTAGCCGTCGCCAATTGCACGTGCTACGCAAGTGGCTGCGTGCGCGTCATCTAGCTTCCATGTGCCATACGCAACGGCTGGAATTTTCATACGGGTTTTCTCCTTATCGACGCTGAATGTCGGCAAGCTTGTGGCTCATCGGAGCCGTTGCCGGGTACAGGTCGAGGTAGGTTTGGAACATTTCGGAGTAGAGCTCGAGGTTGTCCTCATTTGGCACGATTTCGCGCTCGGCTCGGTTCCAAACGGCGGTTTCATCTACGCATCCGGCTGCCATTGCGGCTAGTAGTGCGTCACCGTAGGAGGCGCCGATCGTTACCTCGGGGATGTACTGCTTAATGCCGATAATGTCGGACATGATTTGAGGCCAGAGCCCGCCGGTGGTTCCGCCGCCAACAGCCCAGTATTCGGTTGCTTGGCCGCCGCAGCCCCGGATCGTTTCCAGCAGGTGGCGAGAACCAAATCCGGTAGCTTCAAGCGCGGAGCGGTAAATGTCGCCCTACTTGTGCGTTAGGTTTAGGCCGGCCAGCAGGCCGCGCGCGTCCGGATCTGCAATAGGTGTGCGTTCGCCCGAGAAGTACGGCAACATGATCAGGCCGTTCGATCCGGGTTTGGACTGCGCGGCCATCTCGGAAAGCTCGTCATATCCGAGGCCGGTGAGTTCGCTGATCCACGTGGTTAGAGAACCGGTGGTTGACATGCCGCCCGATAGGTTCGAGGTGCCTTCGAGCAGGCCTGCGCAAGACCACAGCGACGGGCCTTCGAGAGCACGGTCCGAGATCTGTACTGCCACCATGGTGGAGCCGTACATCAGCATGACTTGACCCGGCTGGCGCACGCCTACCGACAGTGCTTCAACGAATGCGTCAACGGAGCCTACGGCCACTGGTGTTCCGGGGCGCAGGCCGGTGATGCGAGCAGCGTTATCGGTGATGCGACCGGCAATCTCGTTAGACCACATCAGGCGCGGCATTGGAAGATCACCGCAAATGTCCTCGACCCACTCATCTACCCAGTCGTTGGTAAACGGCGAGTAGAGAGGCTCGCACATGGATGCGGCCAGGTGGTCTAGTACGTATTCGCCCGTCAGGTGGAACACGCAGTAGGTGTGTGCCATCAGGAAGCGGCGAGTCTTGGCCCAAACCTCGGGCTCGTTGCGCTTAACCCATTCGATCTTCGGGCCCACGGACTGGGACCTCATGCCGTTGCCACACTTCTTCAGCACGGCCTCTTCGCCGTAGCGTTCGGTGAGCTCGTCAATTTCCTTAGAGGAGCGGGTGTCAACGCCGTAGAGGATTGCGTTGCGCAGCGGCGTGCCGCGCTCATCAGCGGCGAGGAACACGGGGCCGATGCCCGAAATACAAAGACCTGCTACGTCGCCCTTCGCGCGGGTTGCGAGTTCGCGGCAAATCTTAACAACGTCGGACCACCACACTGCGTCCGCATCGTGTTCTGCCCATCCGGGCTTGGGGAATGAGGTTTCGTGCCTAACTACTTCCGAGTAGAGCACGTTGCCCTTGGTGTCTGAAAGCACGCCTTTAGTGGAACCGGTGCCAATATCAATGCCTATAACTAGATCTGCCATGGCTTTAATCTCCTTTGACCTTGCCAGCCATCGTTGATCGCTTGTTGCATTCAACGCCACCAAGTTATCAAGAAAATGATATATGCGATACTACTTTTGAGAAAAAGCTTTAGAACTTTCCAATTCGTTGCCAAATTTCACCTATACTCGGCGCTATGAAGCCTGATACCCCATTTGTTGGATCCGACCGAGACTCTCTGATTCGTTTGGCCCGCGCCATGGGGCGCGTGGACGCGATGGCATTTGACGTGGACGGCACGCTTGCAGACGCAAGCTCGTACGTTCCAAAAAGCACGATCAGCGCGCTGGCCCGCCTCGCAAATGCCGGTGTTCAGCCAGTAATCATCACCGGGCGCGTGTACCCGGCCGCCTCGAAGATTCTTCATGACGCGCACTGCCCGGGCATTGTCGTAGCCTCAAATGGGGCGGTAGTGGGCGACTGCGAAACAGATGAAATCTTGTACCAGCACCCTATGGAGCCGGAGTTTTCGCGCGGCCTCATAGATCTTGGCCGTAAGCACGACCTGTCGATCACGCTGTTCCTGTTCGACTCAATGGTTTCTGATCGCGACGATTTTTCTGCCCGGTTCTTGAAGGACGCGAATGAGGGGTTGGCCGTGCGGATTGAGGACATTGATCAGATTGACCCGGACCTCATTTTGAAAATCATGTACGCCCATCCCGATCCGCAGGTGCTTGACCGGCTGACTCCGGAGCTTCTTGAGCGTTTCCCGGATTTGCAGCGGTCTTTGAACAACTACTTTGAGATTGTTTCGCCTGGCGAAGGCAAGAAGAAGGCGCTACACATTGTGGCGGACAAGTTGGGATGGGATCTAGAGCGTGTTGCTGGATTTGGTGACGGCGGCAATGACGTGCATTGGATGCCTGAAACCGGCTGGCCCATCGCGATGGAGAACGCGCGCGATGAGGTGAAGGCGATCGCTCGCGGCGTCATTGGCCACCACAACCACGGGGGCGTTGAAAACTTCATTGACGCCTACCTGCACGTGCACGGCTAAACGTAGTTTTGATTGGTGAGGCCGCCTCGAGCATCTGCCGGGGCGGCCTTGCCGTGTCCCTAGGTTGAAATCTACCCACAGGCCCGACAAACCGGGGCGTGTCCACAGCGGCTCCCAGGTGGCCTCGAATGCCGATTTGGAGCGCGAAATAGTTGCGGTGACATATCGAGAAGGAGGGAAAATATGTCACCACAAAAACGAATTTCCATGCGGATGTTCGCGCCCTATTGGCAGGGTCGTTCGATGCGCGGAGACATTGATGGCGCGCGGCGTGATTTTGATGAGGGTGGTTTTGTTACCGCGGAATACGCGGTGGGTATTTTGGCAGCGGTCGCGTTCGCTGGAGTTTTGCTGGCGGTGCTCAAATCCGGGGCAATAAAGTCGATGCTCACGTCAATCATCCAGTCGGCGCTCAGTGTCTAGGTTGAAGGGCGAGGCGGGGATGGTAACGGCTGAAACCGCGGTTACCATCCCCGCGCTTCTCGCAGTTTTTGCTCTGATGATTGCAGGAGTGTCAGCCGCAACTAGTCAGGGCCAGGCATGCCACGCGGCGCGAACAGCTGCGCGAGCGGTGTCCGTTGGTATGAGTGACGCGCAGGCGTCCAGCTTGGCAGTCCAGTCGGTTTCACGCGAAGCAAGCGTGTCGATCGCGCACGCGGGAGCCGGCGCCACGGTAACCGTACAGATGTCTGCGGGCACCCTAGCAGTGCCGGTTCGGTGTGAGGTTTCCGTGCAAAAAGAGTCCAGCTTTGCACCGTGATGAGCAGGGAGGGGCGGCTATGAAAGCGGCGAACACGGCGGCGCTCACACGGGGCGATAGCCAGCGTGTGGCCCGCGGATTACCCGCTGCGGCCCAACATTGGGCTTCGAAAAGGAGTGCACACAGCGAGGCCGGCAACGCCACTGTGAGGGCGATTGCGGTTGCGACAGCTCTGGTAATGATTGCAGCAATGGCGGCACTTGCACTTGGAGTTTTGGCCGCAAAAACTAGGGCGCAGGCGGCTCTAGACCTAGCCACGCTAGCTGGCGCGTCGGCATTGATCGATTCAGTTGGCGCTACCTACGGGGCTGATCCGTGCGCGGTGGTGAGCCGAGTGTGTGCAAGCAATGGCATCGCGCTGACCAGTTGCGTCGCTGACGGGCTCGACGTTGTTACCGCAGCCAGTGTGCGGGTGTCCTCGTATTACGTACATGTGCGCTCGCGAGCGGGCCCCAAGAACCCGCAGGTGCTTAGCCAAGTTCAGTTTGACCATTGGTGATGCGGCTTAGGCAACGCGGGGCCGGCTAGGCGGGGCAGTGTTCGATCAGATAGCGCAAGAGGGTGCGGGCTCCTGATTTAGACAGGGGTTCGTTGCGGTTGCCGCACTTGGGTGATTGCACGCAGGAGGGGCAGCCGTCCTCGCAGGGGCAAGCCTCAATCACGTTGAGGGTTGCCCGCACCCACTCGTAGGCATTCTTCCAAGCGTGCTCGGCAAAACCAGCGCCCCCGGGGTAGGCGTCGTGTACAAAAACCGTGGGCATGCCCGTTTGTTCGTGGTCGGCCGCCGATAGGCCGCCTAGATCCCAGCGGTCACACGTGGCTAGTAGCGGCAAGATGCCGATGGAGGCGTGCTCTGCCGCATGCAGAGCGCCGGGCAGGTCCGCGGCTGGCACTCCAAGTTTGGCGGCCACGGCCTCGTCGATCTGCCACCACACGGACATGGTTAGTAGCTTTTGTACCGGCATGTCCAACTTGGTGTTCGAGATGAACTGCAGGCCGGACAGACGCAGCGTGTCAAAGTCGGTGACTTGGGAAGACACTTCTACTTCGCCAAAACTCCACGTAACCGCACCATCGCTCCAGGTGTCCGTGGCGTTCAAGATCTGCACGCGCGACTGCACCGTTGGGCGAGTGCGCAAGTCGGTCACCACCGGGCGCACCAAAGCCACGCGGGTGCCGCCCGTAGCTGCGCTGGTTGCGCCCGAACCTGTGCCGCGCAAAGCACCACCCGCAACTGCGGGCTGCGAAGTTAGCTCGGTGACCTGGAAGGTGCGGCCTTGATGCACGTAAATCGCCCCCGGATGCACTTGCGCGCTAGCTTGGTCTGAAGCCACGGTGCCAATCACGGTGCCCGTGGCTTCTTCCACCACCTGCACCTCCATCGCGCTGCCGCGCAATTCCGTCAGGTCGTGCGCGCGCATCGGTAGCGCCACGTTCCAATACCATCCGCTTGGGCGCCGCCGCAGGTAACCCTGCTCCGCCAACGCGTCAAAAACCGTTGTCGACTCCAGCCCAAACAGTTCCAAATCCGCCTCGGTTAGCGGAAGTTCGCTCGCTGCCGCGCACAGGTGCGGTGTCAACACGTACGGGTTTGCCGGGTCAAACGTGGTGGCCTCGGCTGCCTCCAAAATCAGGTTGGGATTATGGATTATGAACGAATCAAGCGGATTATCCGAGGCAATCAGCACCGAGACTCCGTGTGCGCCGGCCCTGCCCGCACGCCCCACCTGCTGCCACAGCGATGCGCGTGTGCCCGGCCAACCGGCCGTGATCGTCGCGTCCAGGCCAGAAACATCAACGCCGAGCTCCAGCGCGTTAGTGGTTGCCAGTCCGGCCACCGCGCCCGTGCGAAGCGAGGTTTCCAAAGCGCGACGCTCCTCCGGCAAATATCCGCCGCGATAAGACGCCACTTTAGACATTAGCTGCGGCGCTCGCGTTGACAGCACATCCCGCGCCTTCGCCGCAACCGATTCCGCGGCCGCCCGCGAGCGCACAAACGTCAGCAGTTTCCCGCCGCGTTGCACCATTTCAGCCATCAAGATAGCGGCCTCCGAGGTAGCAGACCGGCGTTGCATGCCCGCTAAGAGCACGCGGGTTTCCTCTCCCTCGGCCTCGATGGCAGCAAGGAAGTCTTCAATCGGCATGTCTTTTGGGGCCATGAATGCCGGCTGCCACAGCACCAGGTCTTTCGGGCCGGACGGTGAACCGTCTTCCGTCACCCACACGACCTCGCCCTCGTGAACGCCAATCAAGTTCGCGGCAGTGCGTTCGGCCTCGGACACGGTTGCCGAAAGCATGATGACAGTTGGATCCGCGCCAAGGTGGCGGGCAATGCGCAACAGGCGGCGCAGAACGAGGGCGATGTGCGCTCCGGTAACGCCGCGCCAATAGTGCATTTCATCGATCACTATGAACCGCAGGCCAGAAAGCAGGCGCGTCCACCGCTCGTGACCGGGCAGGAGGACGTGGTGCAAATAGTCCGGGTTTGTGAGGATCACGTCGGCAAACCCGCGAGCCCAATCCTTCGCTTCGCGAGGCGTGTCCCCGTCTGCCGTGCCGATGCGCACAGAAAGAGGCTCCTTGCCACCTGCAATCACGGCCTGCAAATGCTGCAACTGGTCCGCTGCCAGCGCCTTCGTTGGCGCCAAGTACAAGGCGGTGGGGCGGTGTCGCATCTGCGAAAGACGAGTGCCAGATCCTTCCTCGATGGCCGAAAGAATCGGTAGCCAAGCGGCAAGTGACTTGCCCGAGCCCGTGCCCGTAGAAATCACGGTATGCCAGCCCTCGTAGGCCGCTGTGGCGGCCTGTACCTGGTGCGACCAGGGCCGCTTAATTCCCATCCGCTCATAACTGGCCACCACGCGCGGATGCGCCCATTCGGGCCAATCAGCTAGACGCTCCTCGCGCCCCGGTACGGTCAGGGTGGAAACCAGGCGGTCACTGGTGCCCGCAATCGAAGACAGTGCGCCCAGCAGGCGCTGCGCCATTGACTCCGCCTGCCCGCCCATTACTAATTCGCTAACTGCGTTGCAACGCCCTTAGCTATCGACTGCATGAAGTTGATGCCATCCATGCCAGAGGCCACGCCAGCGGAAATGTTATCCACCAGCTGCTCCTCGTTCATGCCCGCATCCACCGAGCAAATATAATCCGCACAAACCTCAATCATGTCGTCGCTTACAAGCGTGTAAATCGTGGGGAAGTAGCGTTCCCGGTTCCACTGGTCCGCAGCCGTGAACAGTGCTGCCATTGCCTGCATCGACATCGGCAGATCCGTTTTCCATAAAATCCGAACCGACAAGAACTTACCCGAGGTGGTGAAAGCAAACTGGAACGGGAAGCCCGAGAAGTTCGCCAGGCCAAAGCCCTCCTCCTCGAACACTTCAAACGAGGTGCCCATCGACTCAACCGCTTGCCCGATGCGCTCAAACGTTACCGGCGCGGGAACCTTCGGGTCATCTGATACCACGTGCAAAGTCATCGGCCTACCTCCTCTTCATCGCGCGAAGCATCAACGAGGTGGGGCAGCGCTTTCTCTAAATCCTGGAAATAGCCGAGCACCATGGTAAGAGCCGTCTCGTAAAAATCTGTCAGTTGCGCCTTTGTGGCACCCTTTGAAATCACGAGGCTGGCCTCTGCTCCCACGCTGAACTCGGCGGCCTCCTTTATAGGAATCAGATAGGCTTTTGGGCCAGAGCGCTGCACGTTACACGCGTGCACCTGCTGAGTTAGTAGCCCAAAATCGTCCTCGGACTTTGAAACGCCGCGCCAAAGCCCGCGAATCTGCAGGATTGACGGCGACGAGAAGTTTACAAAAATGAGGCCCGTCTGCGCCGCAAACACGAACTCGTGCTCACCATTTTCGTGAATGTCGAACCCATCTTCTGAGTTATCAAGCTCGCACAGGAAATGTCGGACGCGTTCTGGTGTCACTAGCGATGGGATTTCCGCCGTCACTGCCACTCTCCTCGTATCAGCCTCAAACTCTTTTCATCTGATAACAGGTTAGGTGAGGTGGATCGCTCGCGCGCGTCGAATCGAATCAAATGGAGCGGGATGAGATTATTATTCACTGGTAACACGTGGAGGGAACAAGAGTGAGCGACCAGGGGCAAACCCCGATATTCACAGCGAATAGTCGGCGCACACTACGCGTCGTACTCACTTTTGGTGCGCTCCTAGCGCTACTTCTGCTGGCCATCGGGGGCTTGTATACGACCGTGGGCCAACTTCTGGATCAGGCGGCTTTGGACGTTGCGATGCAGCGCGCCTCCAGCTTCGACTGGGTTAACGGCATACTGACCAACTCGATCTCGCTGTATACCGTTGCGATTGCCGCGGGCGTAATCATGCTGATTGCGGCCGTGCGAGGACGCTTCGCACTCGCGCTGCGTGCCGGCGTGATGATACTCGGCGCAAACCTAATGACGCAGGTGCTGAAAACCTACCTGCTACACCGCCCCTACCTGGGGATCGGTTTTGACCTGCCCAACTCGTTCCCATCGGGACACACCACACTCCTGGTGTCGCTGGCGTTGGCGCTCGCGGTTGTGCTGCCGCGTGAAATCCGCTCAATCACGGGGTTTGTGCTGTCGTTTGTGGTGGCCGGTCTGGTCATTTCAATAGTTATCCTCGGCTGGCACAGGCCCCTAGACGTTATCGGAGGCATCCTCGTGGCGTTCATGTGGGCGATGGCGCTTGCGCCGCAGGAGGAACCCAGCCCGCCGTCGGACCGCCTAAATACCGGGGCAATCATCGGTTCTTTGGTAGTCCTCGTTCTGCTGATTACCGCGTTCGTGATTAAGCGCGATCAGTTGGCGGCAACTCTTACGCACATCTCGCAGGGGGTGCCGGTAGACGCTTTAGCTGCTGGATCTCGCGCGCTTGCCCACATTTACACCGTCGGCACGTGCGCGATACTCGCCGCCCTGGTTGTATTAGCCATTAACCTCGTGGTCTACCTTCAAACCGGGCGCAAACGCGCATAAAACGAGGCCGGGATGCGCCCGGCCTCGCTCATGTTATCTGGATCAAGTGCTACTTCTTGGTTGAATCTGTAGCGCCGCGCCAAATGTTGATGCCGGCTTCAACCGCGTACTGGTCGATCTGCTCGATTTCTTCGTCGCTGAACTCCAGGTTTTCGGTGGCCTTGAGGTTTTCCTCCAGCTGCTTAACCGAAGACGCGCCAATCAGGGCCGAATCCACGCTGTAGCCATTCTGGTCGCGGAGCACCCAAGAGATCGCCATCTGTGCCATCGTCTGGCCGCGCTGCTCCGCGATCTTTGACAGTTTGCGTACATGATCCAGGTTCTCTTCGCGAAGCATGTCGTGGCTGAGCGACTTGCCTGCCGCCGCCCTCGAATTCGCAGGAATTCCGTGCAGGTAGCGGCCAGTAAGCAGGCCCTGCGCCAGCGGGCTGAACACGATCATGCCCATGCCTTCGCGCGCGCACGTCTCGATCAGGTTCGGCTCGCCCTCCTCAACCCACCTGTTCAACATCGAGTAGGACGGCTGGTGAATAGCCAGCGGCGTGCCCAGGTCGCGCATGATTGCCTGCGCCCGCATCGTATCTTCTGGCGAGTATGAAGAAATACCCACGTATAGCGCTTTGCCGGCTTTGACCGCGCTATTGAGTGCAAGCATGGTTTCTTCAAGGTCGGTGTCGGCGTCGGGGCGGTGAGAATAGAAAATGTCCACGTAGTCCAGGCCCATGCGCTGTAAAGACTGATCCAGCGAGGCCGTCAGGTACTTACGCGAACCGCCGTTGCCGTAGGGGCCGGGCCACATATCCCAGCCGGCTTTGGAAGAAATGATGAGCTCGTCACGGTAGGGAAGCAGGTCCTCGTGCAGGATGCGGCCAAAGTTCTTCTCTGCGCTACCAAATGGAGGTCCGTAGTTGTTGGCGAGGTCGAAGTGGTTAACCCCCAGGTCGAATGCGCGGCGAACGATGTCGCGCTGGGTTTGTAGCGGCTTGTCGTCGCCGAAGTTGTGCCAAAAGCCAAGCGAGACGGGAGGAAGTTGCAGGCCGGTCTTGGCCAGGCGACGGTATTCCACGTTGTTGTAGCGGTCCGGAGCTGGCGCGTACTCGTTGACGCCGTAGTTTTGGATTCTGGAAGCCCTCATGTTTCCCTCTCTGCGCGTTTTGTGACGCATTGCACATGCGCGCGACGCAGAAAATAGCGAATACGTTCTTGTTAATCGTACCCAGGGATCGAACGGATTTTGAGCGGGGCCGGGAATTGCCTGAAATGTTAGGAAAAGTAGCGTCTGCCTCGCCTCGAAAATCGGTTTAGAGTCCGCGCCACGCCGAAACGATATACGAATTGACCCCCTATCTAGTAGTTGCAACAGTGTAACTACACAACATGTAGGGGTTGTGGTGCGTTTTCGATGTCATGCGCCAACTCTTACGTAACGATGCAAAACCCCAACCTAAAAGGAAGCAGTGAGCGAGTATGCACTCAGAAAATGGCGCCGTTCCGGTTTACAACGTGGACGCAATCTCAACCATCGACGAGTACCTGGATCAGTCTGACTGGCGTGTAAACGCGAACGCGAACCAGGATTACTCCGTGGGCGGCCTCATTCTCAATACGGCTGGGAAAATGGTTGCAAACTACTGGCTCACGCGTGTTTTCAGTGCCGAGGCCGGCACTGCGCACCGCGAGGGTGACATTCACATTCACGACCTCGACATGCTGTCGGGCTACTGCGCCGGATGGTCCCTCAAACAACTTCTGCAAGAGGGCTTCAACGGGGTTCCGGGCGCTATCGCATCCGCGCCGCCCAAGCACTTCTCGTCCGCCTGCGGCCAGATTGTGAACTTCCTGGGCACCTTGCAGAACGAGTGGGCGGGAGCGCAAGCGTTCTCCTCGTTTGACACCTACATGGCGCCTTTCGTACGCCTGGACAACATGAGCTACGAAGACATCTTGCAAAACATGCAAGAGCTTATCTACAACCTGAACGTGCCCTCGCGCTGGGGTTCGCAGTGCCCGTTTACGAACCTGACGTTTGATTGGATCTGCCCGGAGGACTTGAAGAACGAAACACCCCTCATTGGCGATGAGCTGTGCGACTTCACCTACGGTGACCTGCAGGCGGAAATGGACATGATTAACCGCGCGTTCATGGAGGTCATGACGGGCGGTGACGCGGACGGGCGCGTGTTCACGTTCCCGATTCCTACCTACAACATCACTCCCGATTTTGATTGGGAGGGCGAAAACACGGATCTGCTGTTTGAGATGACCGCGAAGTATGGCCTGCCCTACTTCCAGAACTTCTTGAACTCGGACCTTGATCCGGGCATGATCCGTTCGATGTGCTGCAGGCTCCAGTTGGATCTGCGTGAACTGCTCAAGCGCGGGAACGGCCTGTTTGGATCGGCAGAACAGACCGGTTCGATTGGCGTTGTGACGATCAACATGGCGCGCCTCGGATACCTGTTTGCGGGTGATGAGGACGGCTTGTACAAGCGTTTGGACCAGCTGATCGATATTGCCTCTGACACGCTGGAGAAGCGGCGCAAGGTTGTACAGCACTACATGGATAACGGGCTGTTCCCCTACACCAAGCGCTACCTGGGTACGTTGGATAACCACTTCACCACTATCGGCGTGAACGGCATGAACGAGATGGTTCGCAACTTCACGCTGGATGAACATGACATTACGAGCGAGTATGGCCACGACATGGCGGCGCGCATCCTCGATCACGTGAATGAGCGCATGGTTCATCTTCAGGAGAGCACGGGCAACCTGTACAACCTGGAGGCCACGCCTGCGGAGGGCACCACTTACCGTCTGGCGCGCGAGGATCAGAAGCGTTTCCCCACCATCATTCAGGCGGGCACGCCGGACGCGCCCTACTACACGAACTCTTCGCAGCTGCCGGCTGGTTACACGGATGATCCGTTTGAGGCCCTCGAAATGCAGGAGGAGTTGCAGGGCAAGTACACGGGCGGAACAGTGCTGCACCTGTACATGGGCGAGCGCGTCTCCTCGGCTAAGGCTTGCAAGGAACTCGTGCGCCGCTCGCTGGCCGCGTTCAAGGTTCCCTACATTACGATCACTCCGACCTTCTCGATCTGCCCAACGCACGGCTATCTCGCGGGAGAGCACTTCGATTGCCCCAAGTGTGCAGATCGTGGACGCGAGCAGGCATGCGAGGTATGGACCAGGGTTATGGGCTACTTCCGCCCGGTCAC
Source organism: Actinomyces sp. S4-C9 (assembly GCF_000758775.1). Classification (NCBI taxonomy): domain Bacteria; kingdom Bacillati; phylum Actinomycetota; class Actinomycetes; order Actinomycetales; family Actinomycetaceae; genus Actinomyces; species Actinomyces sp. S4-C9. The sequence goes on from NZ_JRMU01000019.1 coordinate 45,893, forward strand.
TTCGTTTAACACTGGCAAGCAGTCGGAGTACAAGGAACGCCAGATGTTCACTGAGCAGGCGGCAAGCGAGCACGGTCCGCTACGCTCTCGCGTTGCACAAAAGGCGCAATTGGAGGCGCAAGCATAGTGTTTGAGGTGGATGCGCGGGACCTTCAGATTGCGGGTCTCGCGCCCATGTCTACCGTGGACTGGCCGGGCAAACTTGTTGCCACGGTGTTCACGCAGGGGTGCCCGTGGGCATGCGGGTATTGCCACAATCACGCGATCATTGACACGCTTGTGCCCGGCGTTGTTGCGTGGGGCGAGGTAGTTGCTTTGATGCGTCGCCGTCAGGGCCTGCTCGATGGCGTGGTGTTTTCCGGAGGAGAAGCCACGCGCCAGCGCGCCCTGTTTGCCGCCGTGGCGGAGGTGAAACAGATGGGTTTCGAGGTGGGTCTGCACACTGCCGGGCCGTACCCGAAGCTGCTTGATGAACTGCTTGGCACCGGCCTGGTTGATTGGGTGGGCATGGATGTGAAAGCCACCGCGCAGAACTATCCGCGCGTTGTGGGCCGGCCTAACTCGGGTGAGAAGGCGTGGGAGTCACTGGGCATCCTGCTTCGCCGCGCTCGCGAGCAGGAGTTTGACTACGAAGTGCGCCTAACTGCTTTCCCCGCCTCGTCTGGTGATGAGCTGGACGTGGCACGCGGATGTTTGGAGGCTGGCGTGCAATCCTTTGCGCTCCAGCAGGCAAGGGCAGAAGGGGCGCCCGATAATTTCCAGGCGGATCTGCCCGGATGGCAGGATCAATTCGATGCGCTCGCTCGCGATATCGGCGCTCTTGGCTTTGATTCCTTCATTGTTCGCCCCGCTTAAACTCTGGAAATGCGCTAGGTTCATGGAATACTAGCCACGTCAGATATTTGCCTATAAGGGGACTTCCATGAACACGGATCCGACTGCTTCACCGCAAAGACCGGATTTAGCGCAGATTGCCGCCAACCCGGCAACTAACCTGGAAGTTTTACGCACGCTCGCTTTTGAATACCCAAAGTTGCGTCCGGTGATTGCGCTGAACCCATCCACCTATCCGGGTCTTTTGGAGTGGCTGGGCGAATTTGATGACGAGGCCCTAAAGGCTGCCCTGAAGCAGCGTGAGGAATCCGGCCCGGTCTACCCCTCTGACTCGGCGGGTGCGCCGCTCGCGGCCGGCGCGGCAGCTGGGGCGGGTTCGCGGGAGCCGGTGCGTAACTCTGCACAGACTGCGGACGCAAGCGAGGAAGACTTACAGCAGCATTCGAATAAGACGGGCCTGATCGCGCTGATCATCCTGCTTGTTATTGCGATCCCATTGGTGTTTGTAGCTGCGAAACTGCTTGTTGGCACTCCCACGGCTCCCCAGCCAGAACCCTCTACTACTGTTTCCGCAGAGTCGGAGGCCACCGCCACTCCCTCGGATACGGGGGCATCGGAGGAGGCCACTACGGCCGCGGAAATCAAGTTCCCGGCTCCTGGAGAGGCCGCGGATTTGGAGCTGGTTGCGGCTCCCTCGGGAAATATTCTTTGCAAACTGGCAGACGGGTCGGTGGCATGCACGGTTTTGCAAACCCAACAAGGTATGCATGGCGGGGCATGTGATGACGGATCTGTAACGGTTGTGGCAACCGCGGAGGGCGCGAAGCGCGATTGCTCGTTGCGCGTGAATGCGGAGGGCGCAGCCAAGGTGGATTACGGCCAGTTCGGCAAGTCCGGGGACGTTGCGTGCGGGTCTCAGTACAACGGGATTTCGTGTTGGAACGTGAAGACGGGCCAGGGATTCGCCGTATCGCGACAGGGCTGGGCTACGACCGATAAGGGATTCTTGCCCGAAGACCAGTTCCCCTGGGTCCAGTAGGTCTGCGAGCGCTAAACCTCCACGCCAAGTTTTTCGGCAACGGCGGTGAGGATTTGCGAGGCCCCTCCCTCTATCCGTAGATCGGCATAGGCATCTATCTGGGTGGGGCCGCGATTAATCACGACGAGTTTGGTGCCGGGATTGCGCAACCCCTTTTGGGCTACCCAAACGCCTGTTCCCACGATCATCGAGGAGCCAACTACCAGCAGCACGCCTGCCTCGCGCGCATATTGGAACGCCAGGTCCATGGCGTCTGCGGGCAGCATCTCGCCGAAAAATACCACTGAGGGTTTTAGCGGGCCGCCGCACTTTGGACATGGCGCAACCTTGAAGGTTGAGGCGTTAGCACCAGCCTCGTCCACGTTGGCGAGGATTGCCACATGCGCCGGATCAGGGTCGTCCACGACGCCCGGGTTTAGTTTGCGCAGCCACTGGTCAACCTCGCTGCGCGGATAGTTAGCGCCGCACATGACGCAGTCCGCGGTATCGAAGGTTCCGTGTAGCAGGGCGGGGCGGTCAATGCCGGCTCGCACGTCGAGCCCGTCCACGTTTTGCGTGGCAATGCCATTTACGTATCCAGCCTTTTGCAGGGCGGCAACGGCCAGGTGCGCGCGGGTGGGGGAGAGTCCGGCAACGGTCTTCCAGGTTTCTTGGTTGCGCTGCCACACCCAGCGCTGCCACTTTGGGTCTGACATGAATAGGTCGAAGTCCACGGTTTGGCCGCCGGAGGATCCCGTGCCGCGGTAGTCGGGGATTCCCGCGTCGGTGGACATGCCTGCGCCCGCGATGATGGCGGTGGTGTTTTCGCGCATCATGTCCGCAAGTGCATCAACTTTTGCCTGGTTCGTTTCGCTAAGTTGCGTGTAATTAGTCACTTCAGATCACCCTGTTTCCCATTGTAGGCGCGGAAAACCGCAAAATGTCGCGGCTAAGTGAGGGGCTGTTGATTATCGAGGACTCCCGCCCGCGCCCTGGGCGGCCACGGGTTGGACACGAGTTTGGTGGATTGGGGGCAGGGCGATACCGTGGAATTCCGGTCGGGCTAAGCGTGTGTTTAGCCGTGGTGACAAAACACAGATCGGAATTCCATGAGCACATCTGCTTCGGGGCGCAGGTCCCAGCTTCAAAAGTTCTTTTCGTGGCGACTTCACGGGGATGGCAAGTCGATTTCTCCCGGTGAGGTAGTGATGCCGTATGAGCGTCTGACTTGGCCTCGCACTATTGGTATTGGCGCGCAGCACGTTGTTGCAATGTTTGGTGCAACGTTCCTGGTGCCGTTGCTGACGGGTTTCCCACCTAACACGACGCTGTTCTTCACGGCGATTGGCACCCTCCTCTTCCTTGCGATTACTGCCGGGCGCCTTCCGTCTTATCTTGGTTCTTCGTTTGCGTTGATCGTTCCGATCGTGGCCGTGTCCCAGTCTTTGGGCCCGGCTTTTGCTTTAGGTGGCATTATCGCAACGGGTGCAACGCTGGCGACGGTTGGCGTGATTGTGCACTTTGCGGGCGCGCGTTGGATTGACGTGGTTATGCCGCCGATTGTTACGGGCACAATCGTTGCGCTGATTGGTTTTAACCTTGCGCCGGCCGCGTGGAACTGGGTGCAGCAGGCTCCGGTCACGTCGGTGATTACGATTGTTGCGATCTTGTTGACCACGGTTTTGTTTAAGGGCATTATTGGCCGCTTGTCGATTCTGGTGGGCGTGCTGATTGGTTATGCGGCCGCGGCGATTCAGAACGAGGTGGATTATTCCGCTATTGGTGAGGCCGCATGGTTTGGTTTGCCGCAGTTCCACGCGCCGCAGTTTGCCTGGTCTACGCTGGGCCTGTTTGTTCCGGTGGTGTTTGTGCTGGTTGCCGAGAACGTGGGTCACGTTAAGTCGGTTGCCGCTATGACGGGACAAAATCTTGATGATATTACGGGCCGTGCCCTGTTTGCTGATGGCCTGTCCACGATGATTGCGGGCTCTGGTGGCGGTTCGGGTACCACTACTTACGCGGAGAATATTGGCGTTATGGCTGCTACCCGCGTGTACTCGACGGCCGCCTACGTGGTTGCCGCACTGTTCGCCCTGGCACTGTCTTTGTTACCTAAGTTTGGTGCGATCATTTCGACGATTCCCGCGGGCGTGCTGGGCGGCGCGGCCACGGTGCTGTACGGCATGATCGGTATGCTGGGCGTGCGTATTTGGGTGCAGAACCAGGTTGATTTTGCTGATCCGGTGAACTTGAATACCGCGGCAGTGGCAATGATTATTGCGATCGCAAACTTCACGTGGGTTCCGGCTGGCATGGAGTTTGGTGGTATTGCGCTGGGTTCTGCGGCAGCGATTGGCGTGTACCACCTGATGAGGTGGATTTCGAAGGTGCGGGGCACAAACCTAGAGGCGGCTTCGCCGGCCTCCGCGCCCGCTGGCACTGATCTTGAGTGGGAGGGCTACGCGTCCCGCCACAAGGGTGCAGGCCAGCAGTAACAATCGGCAGAGAAAGTTAGCGGCTTCCCGTAGTGGGGAAGCCGCTAACTTTTTGTGTTTGAGTTACTCGCTAGGTTCAGGTTCTGTGGCCTGCTCAGTTCCGGTTTCGCTAGGCGAGGTTTCTTCTTCGCCGGGCTGCTCGGTCTCATCTTCGGCTGGAATCAGCTTGCAGTTTTCTACCTGCTTCAGCGGGTCGGTGTTAGAGAGCAACGCCGCGACTTCCTCGCTACTTGGCAGGTCGGTGAAGCGTTCGCCCAGAATAATGGTGACGCTTGCAGGGTCGGACGGCGCGTAGCGGACCGTGGAATCGGTGAACGCGCGTGCCAGAGTGTAGGCGGCTACCACTTGGGAGCGCCCGGCCGTGAGCTTCACGGTCCCGTAAAACTGGCCTTCGTAGTTGCCCGTCGCGTCAATGGTTACGCCCTGCTCTTCTAGCGACTGGGCAATCGAGTTTGCCAGTCCGGGCCTGCCGGTAGCGTTTAGGACGGTTGCGTGAATGCCGTCAAGGCTTGCAGGTTTTGAATCTTCAGGGAAGCATGGCACCTCGCCCGCCTTCGCTTCATCTTTGCCCTGCGAAAACTCGTTGAAGAACGGGGTTGGCAAAATGCCTGTGAACACAAGCAGAGACAGCAGAGAAAGGGCAACCATGATCGAGGCGATTACGGAAAACGCAAGATTTTGACGCCGCTGGCGTGCCTCTCGAAACTGTAAGCGAGGGCTGGTTTTGCGCGGCTCTACTGGTTGGGGCGAGGTGGGATTCACCCTGTTAACTCTAGTCTAATTGGGCGTTATTGTGCACCAACCTGACGTGGGCGGCGCGCCAATAGTGCGAAGCTCTGAGTGAGCGTGTAAGTCTTAGGGGAGCGCATTCGCGTCCAACAAGCTATTGCAAGGAGTTCAAATTGGGTTTCCTCAATGAGGATTTGCTAGAGCGCATCCATTCGCGCGCGGACCGTTATGATCGGGAGAACGAGTTTCCGTTTGAAGACTATGAAGAGCTAAAAGAGGCCGGCTACTACGCTGCATTTGTGCCAAAAGAGTATGGCGGCGCTGGTCTTACGCTCGCGGAAATTGCCAGGGAACAGACGCGTCTAGCGAAGGCGGCTCCGGGCACGGCGCTGGGCATCAATATGCATCAGATCATTGTGGGTTTGGGGCGCCACATGGTTTCGCGCGGCAATATGAAGGGCGAGCAGATTCTGCGCGGCGCGGCTGCGGGCGAGCTGTACGGCTTCGGTATTTCAGAGCCGGCCAATGACCGCGTGCTACTCGGTTCGCTCACCGAGGCGCGCCCTGATGGCCAGGGCGGCTACTCGTTCTACGGCAAGAAGGTGTTTACTTCGCTGGCTCCGGCGTGGACCAAGCTGATGACGTTTGGGCGCGATTCCGCTTCAGAGGATGGTCCGAAGTCGGTGTTCGCACTGTTGTCGCGCGAGGGCGGTGGCTTCCAGATTCTGGATGACTGGGACACGATGGGTATGCGGGCCACGCAGTCGAACTCCACGGTGCTTGAGGGTGCTCACGCGGATGAGGACGCGGTGCTTGCGCGCATTGACGAGGGGCCATCGCTCGATCCGGTGTTCCTCGGCATTTACGCAAACTTTGAGATTTTGCTGGCTGCAACCTACGCGGGTATTGGCGATCGCGCAGTTGAGGTTGCGGTAGAGACGGTGAAGAAGCGTCGTTCGGTTATGAACGATGCGCCGTATTCGGATGATCCTGATATTCGCCGCATCATCGCCACGGCAGCCGTGGAGATGGACGGCATCCACCCGCATATTGAGCACATTTCTAACGCGTTTGAGGCGTTCGAGGATCGCGGTTTCTTGTGGTTGCCACAGCTTTCGGCAGTCAAGCATCGCGCTGCTGAGGCCGCGTTGTTCTCGGTGCAGCAGGCTGTTCGCGCGTGTGGTGGTTCGTCTTACTACAACTCCAGGGAGCTTTCGCGCCTCTATCGTGATGTGGTTGCGGGCTTGTTCCAACCGTCGGATGCCGAGTCGGTGTATTCGGGTTGGGCGGCGATGCTACTGGGGCCCAAGTCTAAGTAGCTTCCGCCTGTTGAGGGGATCGGGTGCCTGCCCGGTCCCCTCTTTTGTTTACATGCGGTGCGGGGGCGCGGTTTTTGCGCAAAGATAGAGGAAGCCGAAGGAGTTAGTGATGTCGCTAGGTGTTTATTCTGAGGTTGGGCAGCTGCGCGAGGTGATCGTGTACCGGCCGGGTAAAGAGATGGACCGGCTGACGCCCTCGAATATTGAACAACTGTTGTTCGATGACGTGTTGTGGTTGTCGCAGGCGAGGCGCGATCACAACGCGTTTGTGCAAACGCTTGCTAGTCAGGGTGTGAAGACCCTGTATTTGAATGACTTGTTGAAAGAGGCGCTGCGCAATGAGGAGGCTCGAAAGTACGCGGTAGATGCGGCATTTTTGGATGACTATTTCGGGGTGAGTGCGGCGAGCGCGTTGCGTGAATATGCGGCGGGGTTGGGCAGTGATAACCTGGCGGATTTGCTGATAGATGGGCTGACCAAGCGGGAGCTTGAAGACGAGCTTGGCCACGTTGAATCAACGTATTTTCACCGTTTCCACGGCGATGATTTGGTGGCGCCGTGTTTGCCGAACTTGTATTTCACGCGCGATACGTCGATGTGGATGTATGGGGGCGTGTCGGTTAATGCGATGCAGATGAGGGCGCGGCGGCGCGAAACGATTATTTATAACGCGGTGTATGGCTGGAATCCGCGGTTTGTGGGCGAGAATTTCAAGTTTTGGGCGCGGTGGAGCGTTCGTGACGCCACGGTAGAGGGCGGCGACGTGCTGGTGCCCGGCAGGGGCGTTCTGCTTGTGGGGTTGTCGGAGCGCACAACGCCGGCCGGGTTGGAAGGCTTGGCGCAGGCCGTGTTTGCGGATCCGGATGTACATACGGTTGTGGGCGTGATGATGCAGCAGGAGCGCGCTCAGATGCATTTGGATACGGTGATGACGATGGTTTCGCCGGACACGTTCATGGTGTACAAGCATTTGGGACTGTTGGATACGGTTGTGATTCGCCGGGGTACGCGTGGTGGTTTGGATGTGCGCGTGGAGGATGCGGCGAATATGCATGGCGTGTTTGCGAAGGCGTTGGGGGAGCCGGATTTGCGGTTCATTTCGACGCCGGAGACGGGGCCAAATGCGGAGCGGGGCCAGTGGAATGATTCGTGTAATCTGCTGGCGGTTCGCCCTGGGGTGGTGCTTGCGTATGACAGGAACGAGGCTGCCAACGAGTTCCTCTCAGCGCAGGGCGTTGAGGTTTTGACGGTTCCCGGTGGGGAGCTTGGCCGTGGCCGAGGAGGCCCGCGCTGCATGTCTTGCCCAATATCGCGCGACCCGGCCTAGTGTGCCGGGCCGCGGAATCCAGTGTTACCGCCCTGTAATCCCCCACTCGGAAGGGATCCCAACCCTACGAAATTCGGGCAGGAGCGCGGTTGCGCAACCGGCTAACAAGTTCAAGGCAATGAACATCGCCAATGTGGTGGTGTATCCGAATGCGTCAAGTCCAACTCCAGCCATAATCGGTGCAAGAGGTAAAAGCCCGGCGTTGATGAGGCCGGCTGCTGCTCCGATGGATCCGATTTGATCTTCTGGAATTTGCGCGATGGACCACCCCGATGCGGCGGAATTAAATAGGGGAACACTCAGCGCTGCGATCGCCACAAACATGAGAACCACGTAGAAGTTGTCGATCACAAGCAGGGGAGTGAGCGTCACGCCCTCAAAAATTAGGGAGGCGATGGCTAGTTTTCCCGTGGGTATGCGGCTAGTTATTCGCCCTGCTATTAGCGATCCGATGATCATTCCAACAGCGATAGCTGTGGATACAAGTCCAATCCGAGCCTCGTTTGCGCCACTTGCGGCAAGACTCAAGATGAGGGTTTGAATGGTTCCATTGAGTGCAGCGGCGGTAATGGCGACGAGTACGGTCAGAGTTGTGATGGTCGGGTGGTGTTTCAACCATCTGAAGCCTCCCGTGATCTGATCACGCACGTGAAGTGCTTCGGTGGTTGCGTCGGCTTCTCCTTCTGATAAGGACGTTGCATTTGAGGCTTGTGCTCTGCCCGGCCTCAGGTCAGCTTTGATAGTGCGCGAGAAAAACCAGGCAATAGCATGTCCGATGGTTTGCGCTGCAAATGGGGCCCAGACCGAGAGGGCAACGAGAAATCCTCCCACCGGGCCTGAAGCCATCTGTATGGCTCCGTCTCGCGCTTGATTAGCGGCGAGGGCGCGCGGTAGCTGCTCGCCCGGTACGAGTTGGCGTAGCGCGGGAATGGAGACTCCGCCAAAGAATCCACTGCGTAGACCGGATAGTGCCGCAAGTGCGAACAAAGTGGCCGTGTTGAGGTTGCCGGTTAGGTAGGCAAGTATGGCGCTTGCCCAAATGAAGACGCCGAGCCCGTGCCCAACCACAAGTAGTTTCTTTCGGTCAACACGGTCGGCCACTACTCCTCCGGGCAAGTACATGAGTAAGGAGCTGATCATTGAAACGCCGCCTATGGCTCCGGCAAGGCTGAGTGATCCGGTGATTGCAAGCCCGATGAGGGGCATAGCGAAAGCTCTTATCGCGTTCCCAGCGTCTGCCGCGACGTCTGAAACGAACCATTTCAGGTAGTCCGAATTGCGGTGTAAAGGTTTCACTGCCGCGGTGTTCTCTGATTTTGTATGGGTTGCTTCGTTGATGCTCATGGCAACAACCATAGATCAGCAAATAAGTTTGCGCAAGAAACCTTGCGCAAAATATTCTGTATTGTTTATTTATGGCGACTAACGGCGAAGTTTTGTTAAAGACGCTGGCAAATCCAAAGCGGATGGATATTTTGTACCAGCTTGCATTTCATGATGAGGGCGCCCGCGTGAGTGATCTGGCGCAAGCGCTAGGGGAAGCGCCGAACTCGGTGTCTTATCATGTTCGCGAACTGGCAAAAGCAGGAATTGTTGAAAAGTTTGATGCTCCGGGTGGCGACGCGCGTGAGACTTGGTATCGCGTTGCGGGAGGGGGCGTCAAAGTTGATTCTTCCACTGAAGCTGGTGGCCGGGATCTGGGCGCTGTTATAGAGCAGCTTTATGATTCGGTTGGCAACTCGTCGGTAGTTAGTCGCTATCGCGCGGCAGCCGCAAATGCTCCTGGCGGAGATGATGTTGTCTTTGGTTTTCAAAATGTTCTCCGTCTAACCGAAGAGCAAAAGAACGAGCTTTTTGCAGGGGTGCGCAGTGTTTTGGAACGTGCGATGAACCAAAATGACGAGCATAAGAAGCATCTTGCCGATGCGAGCGAACGCGAAGAAACGCTGCAAAACACCGAACGTGTATATGTGAGTGTTGATTACTTTCCGGTGATAGAGCAGGGTGGGTAGGCGGATTCCTTTTATGTTCGAGGCCCCGGCTTGGTGTCGAGTCGGCCGCGTGCGGGTTTGATGGGTAGCCGGACTGGTTGCGCTCGTTAGTGCGTAAAAGTGAATGTGCGGATCTGCTGTTCATGTTTAATCGCTAAAAGTGCAGAAAATCGATTTCTATTCATGTTTAACCCTTAAAGGTGATAATCTGGCGACTCTGTTAATGGATAAGCGGAAAGGGTGAACATGGGTATCTTCACTGAAGCTAAATGGGAAGCTGACCCCACCCTCCCGGGACGAGCTAACAGGCGCGGCGGATCGTACTGGTATTACTTGCCTGACCGGTTAACAACGCTTCAAGTCTCGATCAGTCCTCAGCTTAGCGAGGAGATCGCTGCTGTTGAGCGCCGCGTCCTCGACCTAGCGCAGGCAGATGGCATCACGGAGCTTGAAGATTTGTCCCGCTTCTTGTTGCGTTCCGAAGCCATCGCATCCTCGCAAATCGAAGGAATCGCGCCCGCGGCGAAACAGGTCGCTTTGGCAGAGATCGGTGAAGCAGAGGATATTCGAGGAATCTCGGATGCGGCGAAGCTCGTCGCCCGGAATATGACGGTGGTTCGAGAGGCATCGGATAGCCTTGCTCGATCGCAAAGTGTTACCGTCACCGATTTAGAGCAGCTGCAAAGAGCGCTACTGGGAGCTGATCATCCGGCAGTTGGGATCCGAACGGTCCAAAACTGGGTGGGAACATCGAACTATCATCCAATCGGCGCGGAATACGTGCCGCCGGCGCCAGGTCTCGTGCCCGACCTGTTGGAAGACCTGTTGTCCTATCTGAACGGTGCGACGCACGGCCCACTTGTGCAGGCTGCGCTAATTCACGCGCAGTTTGAATCTATCCACCCATTTGTTGATGGCAACGGGCGTGTCGGGCGTGCGCTGATCCATACGGTTTTGACTCGCCGCGGCCTCACTTCAAGTCGCCTGCTGCCGGTTAGCCTCGTGTTGGCAACATTTCGAGAACAGTATGTAGCCGCTTTGAACGATCTTCGTTTCGATGGGTCACCTGAAGCGCCCGAGAATGCTAGGCGAATCGCTGAGTGGATAAGAATATTTTCGAGGGCGGTGGATGAGGCTGTGACGCAGGCTGAGGATCTGCGGGCAGAACTGTTGCTACTGGCTGAGCAGTGGCGTGAGCGGCTTGAGGCTTTCCGGGCCGCTAATAGTTACACGCGCGCGTTGCGTTCAGATTCGGGGGTGGCGCGGATTTTGAGGCGCCTTGCGGGCACTCCGGTTTTGACGGTTAAGACGGCCAGCCAGATTTATGGCTTGTCGGTTCAGAATGCTTCGGAGGCGTTAACCCAGCTAGCTGACGCGGGTATCTTTTCTACTCGTTCGATTGCGCGTGGAACTACGGCGTTTATTGCGAATGAGGTTTTAGATCTTGTAACGCTTAGCGAGCGTCAGCTTGCGTCAACCCAGTTTGATACGCGAGTCAGCAAACCTGTGAGGCAGGTTCCCAGGCTCCCTCGTAGTTGAGCATGACACCGGGGCTCCCTCGTAGTTGAGCGCGACAACTCTCGGGAGGAATCACGCCAGCCTCGTGGGCTGATTCGAACTCGTTGGCAGGCTTGAACTCGAGGTCTGGTTGAGCTCGCGGACGGTTTGAATATAAAAGGATCCCTCACGTACCCGGCAGAGCTACCGTATCCTTGCTGCCTTCCGGCCCTGGGGAGGTTCGGGTGATACCGTCACGCGAGGGATCATTCTCATTTTACCCAAATGCGGGTCGAATACAAAAGGAGGCCGCGGCCAGGTAGCGCGCAGGATGCTTGCGCGCTCAGGAAGAGTTTCGTTTCGAACTAAGCTCATCTAGGTAATCGATCAGATCGGGCATCTGAGACGAACCAGGCGCAGGGAACGGCTCGTTACTGACGCGCCCGCGCAGGTAGTCGGTTTCTCGTTTCTTAGCGATATCTGTGTTTTGGATTAGCCATTTCGGGATCTCTTTCCCTTTGACATATTCGGGCCATTGCGCGATGAGTTGGTCGAGTGCGGCCTGGCTGGTCGACGGGCGTGACGGTTTGTCGCAGTGTTGGAGAAACCATCCCTCTATAGCAGGCGATTGCATGGCTATTCGGTGGAGAGTGGGAGATTCGCTTAACCAAAGTTCAAGCTTGTCTTTGTGTGTCTCGTTCTCATCCACGTCGCAAATGATCCAGATGCAAGAGTTCTTTGCGGCATGTTTCGCCGCGCGCCTTGCGTCGTCGATGAGATTAGAGAGTGATGATTTACTTTTTATGAACTCTGGAGTGAAGCTTCGTGGGTGGCGATAATCCAGAAGAGCTCTAATGTAGGCTTGTTCCGTTTTCCCTTCTGCACATGCATAGAACTTTTCTCGCGGTTTTTGGAATCCGGTTTGAGATGATCGTCTTTGGCTTCGGGCACGGGTTTTCTTAAGAGCCACGTGGAACACCACCCAAACGTCCCGACATGTAGAAAGAGAGCAGGTCAGAATCTTTCCGCACGCCAATACCTGAGAAGTCCGAGACTCGTGTTAACTCAGAGTGGTCATTCTCTTTGTCAACTAACCAGATTTCATCGCGTCGCAATAGGTCGGAGCGCATAAGCTGGATTTCGTGTGTGGTGAAGATTAGCTGTCTACGATCGGCGTGATCCAAATCAGCCAAGAACCGCATGATGAAGTCTTCGGCTAGCTTAGGATGCATTGAATTCTCAAGCTCGTCGATTAGAAATACATTGCGTGAGTCTTCTTCTTGGAGCTGAAAGAGTACGGGGAGGAGGTTCATGTATCGCTGGGTGCCGTCTGATTCGTCGCGCAAGGGCAGGGTGAAAGTGCTGTGGTCGGCCACGAGGCGTCGTATGCGTGGCTGTTCATCATGTATGTCAAGCACGGCGTATTCTCCCGCGTCGCCTCCGATTACGAATGAGCCTCCCTGCTGTTCAAGGTCGGCCGTGAGTTGCTCGAGCTGCTTGTCTTCCAAGGGCAACGCGTTTGCGTTCATCTCTTCAAGAGCCAGTCCTGAGATGCCCGTGTCGGCGCGCGTGAGTCCAGCATTCATTGCTGCGGCGAATACTTCGTCTGCATCAAATCGTGCCGGCAGGTAAACAAATTTTGAATGGGGGTAAATGACGATTAAGTGGCGGTTAAACCAGTCGTATGCGGCTGTAGCTAGTGGCTCATTTATGGCTGGCGCTGATCCGATAGCCCCAAGGTAGGTTTCATTTGGTGCGATTACGTTCGCGTAGGACGTTGCCAGCTTGTTGTCGTTTAGGGCGCCGTAAAGGGAAACTCCATTGTCGTCGCGTTCGAAAATGTACTCTTCCTGTTTTCCTTTGAGAATGAGCAGGGCTTCGTAGATGACGTGTTGCTTATCAGCTTCGAGTTCGTAGATAAGCGTGGTTTCTTTGACAATGAATTCAAGTGTGAATTTCGATGGTTTTCGATTGCCGTAGGGTAGGTGCGGGAAAACGGGTAGGAGAGCGCCAGGTCGGCGAGCTCCGATGATAATTTCGCGTAGTGTGGCGAGTGCTTCAATGAGTGTAGATTTTCCTGCAGCATTGGCGCCATAAATGGCAGAGACAGGTAGAACTCGACCTTGTTTTGTGTGGGCTAGACGTTCGCCGTGTTTGCGTTCGCGTGTTGCGATCATTGAAAATTCTGTAGGGATGTCGTAGGACTTCCAATTCTCTACGGTGAATGACCTGAGCATAGCGCGCCTCCAGCATTCAAGATGTCGCAGTTTTTCTGCATCAATACTATCCGCGTGATTGTGTTAGATCAATCCCGATTGTCTCTATCGGACCGTGTTTGAGAAACTTTTTGATTTTCGGAACCGCTCAGCATTAAAAATCAAGTTTCTTGCACTGTGAACCAATTTTTGCCCCTTCCTGCCGTGGATAGTTATGCCCAAGCACGACGACGTGCACAGCACAATCCAAATCAACGATGAAAGTGGGGACGTGCATCATGGCAAAGAAAGTTGTTGTAGTTGGAGCAGGTTTTGCCGGTTTGGTTGCGGCTCGCGAGCTTCAGACTGCAGGGATCGATTACGTAGTTCTTGAGGCCTCGAATCGTATTGGCGGTCGCGCATACACGGAGGAGCGCATGGGGCGTCCTTTGGAATTTGGCGCAACGTGGGTGCATTGGTACCAGGCGCACATTTGGAGCGAGATCATGCGATACGGCCAGCGTCTAGAGATCGAGGCGTCGCCGGCTGGCAATGATGCGCATTGGATCACCGAGGGCAAGGTGGTGCGCGGTACGGAAGATGATCTTGATGAGAAGCTCACCGCTGCGATCGAGGCAACCCATGCCGATAGCGCGGAGTACTTCCCCAACCCGTATGACCCTCTATGGATCCTCTCTGACGCTTTTGACGGTCCGGAAGAGCTGCGCGAACGCTTCATTGCGGATGACTACAAGAATGCGATTGATGTTGTGCGCGAGGCCGGTTTTGATCAAGAAACGATTGACCTGATCGACGCGTTCTGGTGTGCGGGATACATTGGTGATCCGTACACGGGCTCTGCTTTGATGGCGAAGCAGTGGGGAGCGCTTTCGGATGGCCGCTATCGCGTGATGGAAGATATTACGCTGAAGTGGAAGCTGAAGAACGGTATGCAGTCGATTTACAACGGGATTGCAAACGACCTCAGGGGCGAGATTCGGCTTGAAACTCCGGTGGTGAAGATCGATCACCGCGATGACGGTGTCACTATTACTACTGAGGCGGGCGAGGTCATTGAAGCTGATGCGGTTATCTGTACTGCACCGGTAGGCGCCCTAAATAACATTGAGTTCACGCCAAAACTGTCTGACCCGATTCAAAAGGTTATCAATGACAAGTGGAACGCGGAGGGCGCAAAGATCTGGATCAAGATCAAGGGCCACCACCGCTTCCTCGGATACGCGCCCAAGCCGCACAAGATTTCGGTTCTGCGTTCTGAGTACTTCATGGATGATGACACCACCATCCTCGTTGGCTTTGGATACAACGCGAAGAATATCGATTTGAACTCGGTTGAGGATGCGCAGGAAGTGGTTAACCAGTGGCGTCCGGACCTCGAGGTTGTGGATACCACCGGGCATGACTGGGTTGCGGATAAGTGGGTTGGCCAGGCTTGGGGAACGGTCCGAAAGGGTCAGTTCACGGACGGCTGGTCTCACTTCGACAACGTAGATTCGCGCCTGTACTTCGCGGGTTCGGACTACGCCTACGGTTGGCGCGGCGTGTGCGTTGATGGTGCTTTGGAAAAGGGCACTGGCGTGGCGCGTGCGGTTATTAACGAACTTCGCTGAGGTGGTGGGTGTCATGACGCAAACTGAAGCGGCGCAGCGCCAAGATGTGGCGCTTGGACAGGGCAAGCTGGGAACGCTTCGAGTAGCCTTCATGATCATTGCGGCGTCCGCGCCGCTCACGGTGCTTGCGGGTGGCACCCCCACTAACTATGCGGTTTCGCAGTTGCTGGGCGTGCCCCTCAGCTTCCTAACTTTTGGTGTGCTGGTGGGCCTCTTCGCGGTTGGTTACGGCCGCATGAGTGCACACATCCGCAACTCGGGTGCATTTTATGAGTACGTTTCGCAGGGCCTGGGCGTGCGCCAGGGTATTGCGGCGGCCGTCCTCGCTCTCGTTGCTTACAACCTGATGCAGATTGGTCTGTACGGTATTTTTGGTTTCTCGGCGTCCGCGGTGATCGCGTCGCTAACGGGAATCAGTTTGCCGTGGTGGGTGACGGGCGGCGCGGCATGGCTCGTCGTGGCGATACTCGGGGTGAGCAATATTGACCTTTCGGCAAAGGTTCTGGGTGTCCTCGTGACCTTGGAATTCATTGTGGTGCTGGGAGTTTCGGTATACGGGTTCGCCACGGCACCGGAGGGCATCAGCATGGAGCCGCTCAGCCCGTCCCAGTTTATGGCCCCGGGTATTGGCGTGCTGCTGGTGTTCACAATGGCCGCGTTCATGGGCTTCGAGTCGGGTGCGATCTACTCGGAGGAGTGCCGCGACCCAGAAAAGACGATTTCGAGGGCCACGTACATCGCGGTGTTCACGGTGGCACTGTTTTACACGGGTTCTGCCTGGGCGATGGCCGTGGGTATTGGCCCCTCGCACGTGATTGAGCAGGCCAGTCAGTACGGGCCAGACCTTGTGTTCGTGTGGATCGCGCAGGCCAGCCCGGTGTTTGCGAACATTATCCAGGTGCTGTTTGTGACTTCGATCCTGGCGGCCCTCCTCGCGTTTCACAATGCGGCGGCAAGGTATTTCTTTGCGCTGGGCCGCTCGGGCGTGCTGCCGAAGAGGTTTGCGGACACCACCTCCTCGGGCGCTCCGATTGTTGGTTCGCTGACGCAGACCGTGATGTCACTACTGGTTGTTGCGGTTTTCGCGCTGGCCGGCAAGGGGTCTGACCTGGGTGAGCTTTACCCGGTGCTAACCCTGTTCACCTGGTTCACTAATGCAGCGAGCTTTGGCATCGTGTTCCTGATGGCTGTAACTTCGGTTGCGATCATGCGCTGGTCGGTGAAGTACCACCCGGAGTTCGGCCTGTTCCCCAAGATCATCGCGCCGTTGCTCGCGGCTATCGGCTTGGCGGTTGTGACGGCGTTGATTTTGGCGAACTTCGACATCATGATTGGTGATACCGGCCCGGCTTCGCTGGTGTGGATCATGCCTGGCGTTGTCCTCGGATCCGGTTTGGTGGGCCTGGTGTGGGGCGAGTATTTGCTGCGCAAGCAGCGCGTTGCCCCACAAAAGCTGGTGGTGTAGCAGGCTCCTGCTCTCCCATATTGACGGTTACGCCCCGAGGATGCGCTTTCTGTATTCTCGGGGCGTTTCCCCGTACGCGGCTTTGAATATGCGAGAGAGGTGTGCGGGTGACATCACGCCGTAGCGCTCCCCAATTTCGCGCACTGAGTCGCCGGTTTTGAGGGGGTTGGCGAGGTCTCGGCGGATCCGCTCCATGCGCGCGGTTTTGATGTAGGAGCCCACGGACTGTCCGGTGACCGCGAACTGTGAGTGTAGGTGACGCACGGAAACGTAGAGCGCATCCGCGATGGAGGCGGGCCCCAGGTCGGGGTCAGACAGGTGGTTGTCGATGTGGTCGATGGCTTTGCGAACGAGGACGGTTTTTTGCTCTTCTTCGCTAGCGAGTTCTTCGGCCAGGACGGCCACAAGAATGTCGATTGCGGAGTGCAGGAGGGCGCCGGCGTGCGGGCCTTCAAGGGCTTCAAAGTTTGCGGCTAGCTGTTCGAATAGGGGAATGGCGAAGGTGCCGAGGCGGTCGTCGCGGCTGATGGTTCGCGCGGTGATGTGCTGGATGGCGGAGGGTGGGAATTGGACGTGTTCGGACGGGAATTGCATGACGAGGGATCGCTGCGCGTCCGGGTAGTCCAGCGTGTACGGCACGCGCGAGTGGTAGATGGCCATGTTGCCCGGCTCGAGAATACATTCGCGGTCAAACTGGCTCAGGATGGTGCGGCCCTCAATTTGGAGGCTGAGTTTATACGTGTGCGGGTCGGTGTCGTGGATTGAGGAGGCGCCGCGTTCTACCCGGTGCGGGGGAGTGGTCATGTCGAATAGGTGAATGTCGCCCACTTGTGCGTGGCCGAGCTTCGCTTTGAAGTTGTCCGCGTATGGCGTGATGGTCATTTTGCCGAACTGTTGGGATGAGCGGGCCCTCCACTGTGAGATGTCCAGCTCCATGGTTAACTCCTCTCCTCGCGCCTTTGCAAGCAGAATCAGTCAATTTTTGTGCGCCGAGCGTCAAGGACGCCCCTTCCTCATTCGTAATACTAACCGTACAAACTCCTTTGAAAGTAGGTAACAACGATGTCCTCCACTTTTGATGTTTTTCGTTCTATCCAGGTTGACCCTGCCAACGGCGTGCAGGTAGAAGATCCGGCCACGGGTGAAGTTATTGGTGTTGCACCGGTTGATGGCGTTGACGATTTGAATAGGGCGGTTGAGGCTGCCCGCGCGGCGCAGCCGGCTTTTGAGGCGCTGGGTCACGCGGAGCGTTCGAAGCTTTTGCACGCGGCGGCTGATGCGATTGAGGCGAATGCGGAAGAACTGGCTTACATCCTCTCGCGCGAGCAGGGCAAGCCGCTGGATGGTCCGAATGCTCGTTTCGAGGTGGGGGCGTGCGGGGCGTGGTTGCGTGCTGCTGCGGATACGCCGCTTGAGCCGGAGACGATTCTGGATGACGAGACTGGCCGAGCAACGATTACTTACCGCGCTTTGGGTGTAGTGGGTGCGATTGGCCCGTGGAACTGGCCGATGATGATCACGGTTTGGCAGATTGCGGGCTCGCTGCGCATGGGCAACACGGTGGTGGTGAAGCCGTCGGAGTACACGCGCCTGTCGGTCCTCGCCCTCATTGCTGTGATTAACACGGTTTTGCCGAAGGACGTGTTGAACGTTGTGTCGGGTGGTCGCGATGTGGGTGCGGCGATGTCTTCGCATCCTGGTTTCGACAAGATCATGTTTACGGGTTCCACTGCTACGGGTAAGAAGATTGTGGAATCTTCGGCGGGTAACTTGCCGCGCTTGACGATGGAGCTGGGCGGTAACGATCCGGGCATTGTTTTGGATGATGTTGATCCGAAGGCCATCGCGGAGGGCTTGTTCTGGGGCGCGTTTATTAACACGGGGCAGACGTGTGCGGCGATGAAGCGCTTGTACGTGCCGGATTCGATTTATGACGAGGTTGTTGACGCCCTGGTTGAGGTTGCGAAGGCCATGCCGATGGGTGTGGGCATTGAGGAGGGTAATGTGCTGGGCCCGCTTCAGAATAAGGCGCAGTTCGACATTGTGGATGGCCTGGTCAAGGAGGCCGTGAAGGGCGGCGCACGGGTGGTTCTTGGCGGTGATCCGGATTATGACGCGCCGGGTTATTTCTACCCCACCACGATTGTTGCGGACATCGACCCGGATAATCCGCTGGTTGTGCAAGAGCAGTTTGGCCCGGCGCTTCCGGTTATTCGTTACACGGATATTGATGAGGCGATTGCTGAGGCTAACAAGTTGGACTTCGGTTTGGGTTCTTCTGTTTGGTCTTCGGATCGGGATCGCGCGCTTGAGGTGGCCGCGCGGATTGTGGCTGGTACTACGTGGATTAACTCTCACGGTGGGGTGGATCCGCGCGTGCCGTTTGGTGGCGTGAAGTCTTCGGGCTACGGCTTGGAGTTTGGGGTTGAGGGCTTGAAGGCGGTTGCCCGCCCGCACGTGATCAACGGCTAAAGCGCTGCCGCTGTAGCGGTTGGAGGCGAAGAGGCGGCCTGGGTAAGTCCCGGGCCGCTTATTGTCGGTAGCACACGCGCCGGCGGTGAGAAAGTTTAGGGATGTCCGCCCAAAGTATTCCTTGCATACTATGAATGTCCGATTATTGTTGCTTACCATCATCGCGGGTACGCGAGATCGAGCGGAACGATGAATAAGTATCTAGCTTTGCGAGACGTGGTTGAGCGAGTCGGTTTGCGAACGCTACGATCCACTTGGTCCGAAGTTGTCCGGATACCTCGAGCTAGCAGCGAAGTTTGCGTTTCCCGAGATGGCATATGCCTCGAATCTCTGAGTTAAAAAGAATAGGTGCGTTTGCGGAACGTGAGCTTGAATGCATAGGTGCGGGAACAACAGCCGTTGCGGCGAAGAAGCGGGATCGGCATTAAATCGGTTTCGATGTAAGCGCAGATTACTTCAGCGGGTTCTGGCTTCAACGACCGCGTAGCAATCGCTCTCCACCGCCTAGCCTCGATAACCTTCGTAACAAGTCCGCCGACATTTATCGCCGACGTGCTATCAAACCAAGATATCTGATCCGATGGCTGCCGAACGTCTCGACCACGTCTCCAGTTCGAACGGATGGTAAGCCTAGTATAGGCATCGTTCATCTGTGCAAACTGGATGCATGCATAGATCTGGTACAGATCCTTTGCATCAGGTATCTTATACTTCCATCTAGGATTGCTTCTATCGCTCCTCCGCGGTGGATAGTTAGGTCTGAAGTTAGCTTAATTTCGACTTTAGTTAGCAAGAAGCTACTGGAGGCAAAGCTCTTTTGAACGCTTAGAGTGGTGGGTTGCGCAACTCTCATGAGAATTGTTACCACGAAATCTTCGTGTAGCCCAGACATATTAAACAGGAGCCCATCAGAGTCCCGACTTCCACCGTAGTCGAATCCATACGCTTCAAGGATGACGAGGCTTAAGTTGAGAGCATTTCTGTAGTAGGAATGCCAGCCGCCCATGTTTATCAACCGCATCATTTGGCTGACCTTGCAGATATCGTCGTACCCAGAACTGTGCATGCCTCCCAGTTATCCCAGTCTTTAGTTCCACGCGCATCGAAAGGTCTTAACTTTCGGCAAGGTCAGCATTGTTCTGTGAGTATGATTGGGCCTTGAAAAAGGGCCTTGACTCTTCGCTCTAGTACGAATGTGATTTTCGTCGGGACATCCTTGCGGACCGGCTCCTTCTTTCCAAGCTTGGCTAGCGAGCTGCTACTGATCCCGGTTGCGCGGCCGAGTTGGGCTTCGTCCATGATTTTGACTTTAGGAGTTTCTGGATGAGGACGTCCTCGCGAGTACGTTCAAAATATCGTATAATGCAGACACGTAAAGGTCCCGGGCCAAAGTTTGGTTCCTTGACCGGCACTAGCGGCCGTGCGCTACCATCGTGCTGTCGCAAATAGAGTACTCGATCTAGTGCAAGGGCGCTTTTCGATTCAGGAGGATAACTGCATGCAAGTTACGAGGAGCAGGCTCGCAGCCCTGTTTACGACTTTGCTTCTTGTGGCGTCATATTTGGTTGGCGTCACCCCGGCTAACGCAGCCGATTACACATACCCTGACGCAATTTCCGACGTCAAGGTTACGTTCAACGGAAAAGAAGGCGGCCAGGCTGTCGTCGACGACGAAGTTAAGGTCACGGCAAAGTGGAACGTTCCCAACGGAGCGCAGGCCGGCGAGACCTTCGGTATGACTCTGCCGAAACAGTTTTCTAATTACGCTAACGGAAAGTTTGAAGTTCCCGACGAGGCAACCGGCGAAACCGTTGCTAATTGTGTTGTGACGAATGACCCAGCGCCAATCGTAACCTGCACACTGACCGACTTCGTCAACGGCAAGGAGGACGTCGGCGGTGATTTGTGGTTCCTAGCAACCCTCGATGAGGAGAGCGGTGACAACACAGCAGATTTCGTTATCGACGGCAAGATCGTTCCCGTTCCAATCCCAGGCGATGGCGGAATCGGCCCTAAGGGTAGAGGTCACGCATCTGATGAGCCATACAAGTACAGCGCTCGGACCAAGATCGGCGAGAACGTGATTGCATGGGGAATCCAGTTCCCTAACACGATCGCGGAAGACGGCACCGTGACTGTCACTGACGCGGTGGTCGATAACACCGATTTTGAACGCCATAAGCTTAACGACTTTGGCGTGGAGGTCGAATATCGCAACGTCGCTGATGACGGCACCTTCGTTGAAGGAGAAGATTGGGAAAGCCTTGATCCAGCGAACTTCGAAACTAACGCAAAAGAAGGTTCGACAAACTTTACCGTAACGGTGAAAAACGTTCCTAGTGACAAGCGCATACAGTACCGCGTCCTCTACTGGACGAAGATGGACGGTCAAGCCTTCGAAGGTGACGTCTATAAGAACACAGCAAAGGTCAATGCCAAGGACGTGGAAGCCACGTTCGAGTACTCCGCAATTGGTGGCGGTACTGGTTCGGGCAAGGAATACACAAGGTTCTCAATTGCAAAGTCTATTGAAGGTAGCGGAGCAGATAAAGTTCCTTCCGACACGAAATACACCGTAAAATACATCGCCAACGACGAAGAGGACACCCTAGAGTTCGCAGCAGGCGAAGAGAACCGAGTTAACTCCAAGCGCTACCGGATCGGTACGACGTTCACCATCACGGAAGTCAACCTCCCGGAGGTTGAAGGGGTCCAGTGGGGCGATTATGAAATCACTGGTGAGGGTGTTTCGAAGAACGACGATGGATCTTACAGTGTCACTCCGAGCACGAACGAACCCGTTAAGCTTAACCTGATCAACAAGGCAGACAACG
>NZ_JRMU01000020.1:0-50214 GCF_000758775.1 Actinomyces sp. S4-C9
ATTTGTGGGCCCAGAGGGACTCGAACCCCCGACATCCACGGTGTAAACGTGGCGCTCTAGCCAACTGAGCTATAGGCCCAACTCCAACGGAGTGGAACGTCAAAGATCATATCCAACTCCGGGAGCAAATTTCATCTTACAAACACTATTTCATAAAACAGTGGCAATAGTCTCAGTCTACTGGCGAGCCTGAGCGATTAAACGCATTCCCGACCAGTCCTCACAGACCATGGCCGCGGACGTGGCGCTCATGCCCGCAACCTGTGCAGCGTCGGCCACTACCTCGGGCGGAACATGATTTGGCGTACCCGACTTTGGAGTAAGCACCCAGACAACCCCACCATTGTCCATGTTTGCCGAGGCGTCCAGCAGGACATCTGCCAGGTCGTCCTCCTCCGAGTCCTCCAGACGCCACCAAACAATCACGCCATCTACAACGTCTGAATAATCAACGTCTACGAGCTCGTTGCCCGTTGCATCTTCAACTGCGGCGCGCAAAGAATCATCGGTATCTTCGTCCCAATAAAACTCTTGAACAATCTGGCCGCTTTTATAACCGAGACTCGAAAGAGCCGTCGGATCCACCTTTCGGGAATCAGATTTTGATATCACGCGCTCAGTCTACCTAAGTTTCACGCACGCGCGCGCCAAATAGTCCACATATGAGCCAAGCAGGCTCCACGTCCTCATCCTGTTTTACACTTCCTGTGTTTTCAGGCACACGTGGACAAAAATCAAGCCGGTACCAAGTGCAAAAACTACCAAAACCGGGGATGATTAGAACCAAAGAAAACTATACGATCCACTAGTGGATACGTTTCGAGAGAAAGAGGATTCGTGGCTGAAGCAGATCACCGCCCAGTAGTCAATGGCATGCTGAGTCAAGTGCCGGACAATGATCCGCACGAAACCGAGGAATGGCTGGAATCTCTAAGAAGCCTCTATGAAGCAAAAGGCGGGCCACGCACCCGCTACATCCTGCTTCACATGCTTGCAGAAGCTCGTCGCAAAGACGTTCAGATTCCTCTAGAACTCACCACTCCCTACATCAACACCATTCCCGTTGATCAAGAACCATACTTCCCCGGCGATGAGGCGACCGAGCGTCAGTACCGCCGCTGGATGCGCTGGAACGCTGCCGTTCAGGTCATGCGCGCCCAGAGGCCCGGCGTTGGCGTTGGCGGACACCTCTCTTCTTACGCGTCGGTAGCGACCCTGTACGAGGTGGGCTTCAACCACTTCTTCCGCGGGAAGAATCACCCAGGCGGCGGTGACCACGTGTTCTTCCAAGGACACTCCTCCCCCGGCGTTTATGCGCGCGCCTTCCTCGAAGGCCGGCTCACCGAAGAGCAGATGGACGGATTCCGCCAGCAGGTCTCCACCGAGCACGGCATCCCCTCCTACCCGCACCCGCGTCAGCTACCAGACTTCTGGGAATACCCCACGGTGTCCATGGGTCTTGGCCCCGCCGAGGCGATCTACCAGGCTTGGTTTGACAAGTACCTAGAACTGCGCGGCCTCAAAGACACTTCGCAGCAGCACACGTGGGCGTTCCTTGGTGACGGTGAGATGGACGAGCCCGAGTCACGCGGCATGCTTCAGCTTGCAGCGCAGCAGGGCCTGGACAACCTCACGTTCGTTATTAACTGCAACCTGCAGCGCCTCGACGGCCCAGTCCGCGGTAACGGCAAGATCATTCAGGAACTCGAATCGTTCTTCCGCGGCGCCGGCTGGAATGTAATCAAGGTTGTGTGGGGACGAGGCTGGGACCGTCTGCTAGAAGCCGACCAGGACCACGCCCTCGTAAACATCATGAACGAAACCCTTGACGGCGACTACCAGACGTTCAAGGCAAACGACGGCGCGTACGTGCGCGAGCACTTCTTTGGCCGCGACCCGCGCACCAAGGAAATGGTTAAGGACTGGACCGACGACGAGATCTGGGATCTGCGCCGCGGCGGCCACGACTACCGCAAGGTGTACGCCGCATACAAGGCGGCAGTTGAGCACACCGGCCAGCCCACCGTCATCCTGGCGCACACCATTAAGGGATATGCTCTTGGCCCGCACTTCGCTGGCCGCAACGCAACCCACCAGATGAAGAAGCTCACGGTTGATGATCTCAAGGGCCTTCGCGACCTCCTACGTATTCCAATTTCGGATGAGGAGCTCGAGAAGAACCCGTACCTGCCTCCGTACTACAAGCCGGCCGATGACGATCCGGCATTGCAGTACATGCTTGAGCGTCGCGCTAAGCTTGGTGGTTACCTCCCCTCACGCCACCGGGATGACAAGGCCCTGCCAATGCCGGCAGACAAGCCTTTCAACGCCCTTGCCAAGGGATCGGGCGCCCAACAGGTTGCCACCACCATGGCGTTCGTGCGTCTTTTGAAAGACCTGATTAGGGACAAGGAGTTCGGCAAGTACATTGTGCCGATCATTCCCGACGAGGCCCGTACCTTCGGCCTGGACGCGATCTTCCCGTCCGCAAAGATCTTCAACACGCACGGGCAGAACTACACGGCCGTAGATGCCTCGATGATGCTCTCCTACAAGGAAGCAAAGGAAGGCCAGGTTCTTCACACGGGGATTAACGAGGCCGGTTCTGCGGCCGCGCTACAGGTTGTGGGTACCTCTTACGCCACCCACAACTTCCCGATGGTTCCCGTTTACATCTTCTACTCGATGTTCGGTTTCCAACGGACGGCAGACCAGTTCTGGGCTGCGGGAGACCAGCTGTCACGCGGATTCATCATTGGTGCTACCGCGGGTAAGACCACGCTTGCCGGTGAAGGCTTGCAGCACATGGACGGCCACTCGCCAGTCATTGCCTCCACGAACCCCGCTGTGGTCACCTACGATCCGGGCTACGCTTACGAGATTCGCCACATCGTGAGGGACGGAATCGAGCGCATGTACGGCCCGAACGAGTCTGGCCGTGACCGCGATGTCATGTACTACCTCACGGTATACAACGAGCCGATCCACCAGCCCGCAGAGCCGGAAAACCTTGATGTCGACGGCCTGATCAAGGGCATGTACATGCTTGACGACTTCGAGGGCAACGGCCCGAAGGTTAAGCTGCTGGCCTCTGGCGTGGGCCTGCCGTGGGTTCGCGAGGCGCGAAAGATTTTGCGCGAAGACTGGGGCGTTGACGCGACTGTCTACTCGGTAACCTCTTGGACCGAGCTGCGCCGCGAAGCGATTGCGGTAGACAAGTACAACTTCGAACATCCGAACGAGGAGGCTCGCAAGCCTTACGTCACCTCCGTTTTGGAGCAGGCTGAAGGCCCAACCGTTGCGACCTCTGACTTCGAGCACCTGGTGCATGACCAGATCGCTCGCTGGGTGCCCGGCAAGTACTACCCGCTTGGCGCGGACGGTTTCGGATTCTCCGACACTCGCGCAGCGGCACGTCGCTACCTGAAGATCGACGCTGAGTCGGTTGTGATCCGCGCCCTCCAGGGCCTTGTTGAGGAAGGTAAGATGGACCGCTCCGTACTGCAGCAGGCGATTGACAAGTACGACCTGTTCAACCCGAATGCGGGCCACTCCGGCGGTGAGGGCGGCGACGCCTAACCCGGTTGAGATTCCCAAAATAGTGTCCCGACGGCCTAGCCGCCGGGACACTATTTTGTATTCTCAGCGATCATTTAACTACATCTAGTTTAGGGCGCCCCATTAGGCAGACCGCGCTCGCCGGCCTCCCAAATCTTTCCTTCATACTCGGGCGACACGAGGTTTTGCGCAGTCAAGATTGCCTCAACCTCCTCGCGCGGCAACAAACCCCGCTCAACTATTAGGTCGGAAACCCGCCGACCCGTGCGCGCAGCTTCCTTACCGATCATGTCGCCGTTTTGGTGTCCAATCAGCTCATTGAAGTAAGTAACAATGCCGATTGAGCCCATCACCTGTTCGTGCAAATGCTCCCGGTTTGCCGTGATGCCCGTTATGCAACGCTCAGCGAGGGTCACCGTAGCGTTCTCCAGCAAACGCATTGACTCAAACAGCACCTGAGCGATAACCGGCTCCATCACATTGAGCTGCAACTGCGCAGCCTCGGCGGCCATCGTGACGGTCATATCGTTGCCCACCACTTTGAAACAAACCTGGTTCACAACCTCTGGAATCACCGGGTTCACCTTGGCGGGCATGATCGACGATCCAGCCTGCATGGGCGGCAGGTTAATCTCCTGCAAACCCGCCGTAGGCCCAGATGACAAAAGCCTCAGATCGTTACAAATCTTCGAAAGCTTCACAGCAAACCGCTTCAGCGCCCCGTGCACCGACACGAAAGCGCCCGTATCGGATGTTGCATCGATCAGGTTTGCGGCCCTGCGGAAAGGTAGCCCCGTCACCTTGGACAGTTCTTCTACCGCTACCTGCGGGTATCCCTCCGGCGTGTTCAGCCCCGTGCCAATCGCAGTGGCGCCAAGATTGATTGACAGCAGTAGGTCTGCCGCCTGATCAATCACACGCAACTCTTCACGTAGCGAGACGGTGAACGCCTCAAACTCCTGTCCGAGAGTCATCGGCACAGCATCTTGAAGCTGGGTACGCCCCATCTTCAGCACGTCAGCAAACTCGTGGGCCTTCTCATCCAGCGCATCCATGAGGCGCGAGGCCGACAGACGCAAGTCTACGAGCTCGCGGTACACCGCCAGGTGGAAGCCCGTTGGGTACGAGTCATTGGTGGACTGCGACTTATTCACATCGTCATTGGGGTGAATAATGTCGTAACGCCCCTTTTCGAAGCCCAGCATCTCGAGGGCTACGTTAGCGATCACCTCATTGGTATTCATGTTTACTGACGTACCCGCGCCGCCTTGGAACAGGTCGAGCGGCCACTGATCGTAAAAATCTTCACTTCCCAAGATTTTGTCGCAAGCCGCCTCAATCGCGCGCGCCTTGTCCTCCGGAAGCACCTTAAGACGCCTATTCGCCCGGGCCACCGCCTTCTTCACCTGCACCATCGCGATAATGAAATGCGGATAGCTTTCTAGGCGCGTACCCGAAATCTGAAAGTTCTCTATGGCGCGAAGGGTGTGGATACCCCAGTACACTTCGGCTGGAACTTCCCGTTCACCAAGCAGATCCACTTCTGTGCGCGTTTGCATCCAAGGCCCCTTTCACTTCGACCACCACAAGCATATATATGATTCATATTCGAGGCCGCGCTTTGTGACTGCCTATTTCGGAGCTGGCGCAAAGGCACGCTCACGCATCACGGCAGCCACAGCGCGTAACGGTATCCCTGCGGGGCACACGGCCTCACATTCGCCATACAGAGAGCAGGGGCCGAAGTTTGCCTCCATAACCGTCGTCATATTTTTGGCACGCTTTCGCCTGGCTCGCCCCGGCACTTCCAGTGCAGCCAGATGCGCAAGTTTCGCCCCGGTAAACAAGTTTGCCGCCCCGTTTGGGCACGCTACAACGCACGCCCCACACCCGATGCAAGCAGCCATATCCAACGCCTGTTCGGCAACCTCGTGCGTGTTAAATGCCTCGTCCGCATCGGGAGCCGTCCCCGCATCCGTATGCGAGTACGCTCCAGCCATCAAAATTTCATCCAAAGCCGAGCGATCCACCACTAGGTCTTTGATCACCGGGAACTGCTTGGCGCGCAGTGGTTCGAGAGTGACAACCTCACCCTCCTTTCGCTCGCCTACCCGCTGGTGGCATGCGGGCAAATTCTTTGCGTCTCCGTGCGGGCGCCCATTTACTAGTAACCCGCAAGAGCCGCAAATGCCTTCGCGACAATCAGAGTTAAACGCGATCGGGTCTTTGCCCTCGCGCAGACGTTGAGCATTCAAGTGATCAAGTAGCTCCAACCATGACATGTTGGGGTCAGCTTCGACCTCGTACGTTTTAAACTGGCCGCGAGTGCCCGGACGGTCTTGGCGCCAAACTTTTAGCTTAATCATTTGTAGCTCCTCGTTGTCGGCTGAACCGCTTCAAAATGCAGGGGCTCGCGGTCTTCAATGAATACCGGATCTGCATCCCAATCTTTCGTCCTCCAAGCCGTGGTGTGCATCCACTGCTCGTCATTTCTGACGGCCTCGCCCTCGAAACTGTATTCTTCGCGGAAATGCGCGCCGCATGATTCCTCACGATGCCAAGCGTCAACGCACATGGTTTGGGCAAGCTCCAGGTAGTCTTGCACGCGCAGAGCCTGTTCTAGATCCTGATTCAGTTTGAGTTGTGAGCCAGTAACCCGAAGGTTGTTCAAGTAGTTTCGCCGCAGGTAATCTACCTTCTCTATGCCCTTCTCGAGCCCCTCCTTTGTGCGCGAAACCCCGCAGTGCTCGTACATGATGTTGCCCAGCTCCGCGTGGATATCTATTGCAGGGGTGGTTCCCGTTGCGGCCCTCAACTTTAGTATTCGACTCTTCACCTCTGAAAGTGTAAAGAGGGCGGCCGCACTGCCAGCATCTGGACGCTTCGTGCCAAGTAGCGTAGCCAAGTAGTTGGGCACCACGTTTGGAATAACGAAGAAGCCATCCACGCACGCTGAGAGCAACGAGTTTGCGCCCAGCCGGTTTGCCCCGTGGTAGGCATAAGAGGCCTCACCGGCAACGAACAGGCCCGGAATCGTAGACATCAGGTTGTAGTCCACCCACAGCCCACCCATGGTGAAGTGCGCGCCCGGAGCGATACGCATCGGAGTTTCCCGCGGGTCCTCCCCCGTCACATCAAAGTACATGTCGAACAGGTTGCCGTAACGCTCGTTCAACACGCCTTTGCCCAGCCGCGCGATCGCGTCGGAAAAGTCCAGGTTGACCGCGTTCTTCTTCGGGCCTACCCCGTGACCAGAAATAATCTGCTCACGCGCCGCCCGCGACGCCACGTCACGCGGAGTGAGATTACCGAAAGCCGGATACTTCCGCTCCAAGTAATAATCGCGCTCGGCCGGGGGAATCTCATTAGCAGGCCGATCATCACCAGCCCGGCTCGGCACCCAAATACGGCCGTCGTTACGCAAAGACTCACTCATTAGGGTGGTTTTTGACTGCCACTCATTCTCCACTGGCAACGCAGTTGGGTGAAACTGAATAAAAGACGTATTTGCTATCGCAGCGCCACGCCGGTGTGCCCTCCACGCGGCAGTCGCATTTGAGTTCTTAGCCAGCGTCGAATACTTGTACACGTTGCCGTAGCCACCTGTAGCAAGCACAACCGCATCAGCCATCAGGCAGGTGAGTTCACCGGTAATGAGATTGCGCACCACCGCGCCCACTGCCCGGCCATCCTCGACAATCAAATCCAACATCTCATGACGAATCCAAAGCTCGACGCGCCCAGCCGCCACCTGCCGCAATAACGACTGGTGAGCCGCGATCTGCAACTGCTGTCCCGTCTGCCCCCGCGAATAAAACGTGCGCGACACCTGCACGCCGCCGAATGAGCGGTTCGACAACGCCCCGTCGTACTCTCGCGCAAACGGCACCCCGTGTGCAGAGAGGTGATCGATCACCCGGTTGGACTCCTGCGCAAGCCTCCAGGCCTCGGCCTCGCGTGCTCGAAAGTCACCGCCTTTTATCGTGTCCGTCACGAACCGGAGCAAGCCTTCACCATCCACGCGCTTACCCCGCGCCGCATTGATTCCACCTTGAGCGGCAACCGAGTGCGCCCTCCTTGGCGAATCGTGATAGGTAACTGCCGTAACGTTGTATCCAAGCTCCGCGAGTGTAGACGCCGCTCCCGCCCCTGCAAGCCCGGTTCCAACCACGAGCACGCGAAACTTTCGCCGATTTGATGGGGAAACCAGGCGCATGCGCTGTTTGTGTTCATCCCAGCGCGACGCCGGCTCATCTGCCTGTGGAACGTTCCCGTCCAGAACGTTTCCTTTCAAAATAGTCATCACACCGCTCCTAGATTCGCACTCAAAACCACGGCCGCGTCTCCCACCAAAATCAATATGGCAAGCAAAATCCCCAATAGCCGCATCCACTTGCGCCAAGAACTCGAAGTTACGCCGAGGTCATTAATCGCAAGCTCAAAACCGTGCGCCAAATGAACGGCAAGAGCAAGCAGCACGATCAGGTAAAAGACGGTCATAACCGGCCGATCCAACGAGGCGATCATGTTGGTTGCCGCATAAAACTGCTCGTCTGGGTGCTGGAATGAAGCCGGCTGCACCAGCGCGCCCACAGTCAGATCCAAAATGTGCACAAACACGAAAGCCAGGAGCACGATCCCCGTAGGGAGCATCATCTTGGCGAAATAGCCGCTCAAACCCTTGGGCCGCGCGCTCGCAGTGTTTGCCCTGGACCTCTTCCACACAAGCACCGCACATAACACGTGGATGAGCAGGCAGGCGCCGAGCACAATGCGAGCAATCCACAGCAATCCCTCGTATGGCAAGAGCGGAGTAAACGCCTCGCGTAGCCACTTCGAATATGCGTTGTAGTCTTCGTGCGATGCAAAAATTTTCAAATTGCCGAGCATGTGTACGAATACAAACGCGAGCATCACAAGCCCGGTAATCGACATCGCAAGCTTCGCCGCCCAAGTGGGGAAAACTTGCGCCTTCTCGCGCGGCTGCCAAACCCTTCCGTGGACCGTCATTGCTCACCCCTAACGGTTGAACTTACAGTCCAGTCTATGTAACTTAGTTCACGTTTTTAGTGGATCGAGGGGTGCGCTTGACATAGAGCACAAAGCTTCTTCGGCGATTCAACTCCTGGTTTCACGGGCGAGGGCAACGAGATCTTCTAGCGTCTGCAACTGCGCCACGTCGCCGTCTTTCAAGCTGATCTTGAGGTCTTGCTCTACAGCCGCAATCACCGCGTAAAGGCCGATCTCATCAAGATCAAAATCATCAACAAGGCTCATATCGGAGCGAAAATCCTGCGCCTCAACCATCGATTCATCAAGGAGGGCGGAAACCACTGCCGCCTCGACCTCATCCGCGTCTGAGTTCTCACTTACAGACTCGCTACTTGATTCTTCGGGTTGCTCATCCGACAGGTCATAGCCGAGCATTTCGGCAATCGAGATTCCCACGGATAATCCTCACTAACCAACTCGGTGAAGCCAGCGCACGGACACGCCATCGCCCGCGTATCTAAACGGCTCCAACTCCTCATCCCACGCCGCGCCCAGTGCAAGATTAAGGCGCTCGCGCAACTCTGCTGGATCCGTTGCCTCCATCGCCGAGCGAATACGATCCTCAGGGATCATCATGTTCCCCGAAGCATCCATTGGAGCATGGAAAATACCAAGATCAGGCGTGTGACACCACCTTGCACCGTCCGAACCCCGCACGGCTTCCTCAGTGATCTCGTAGCGCAGATCGTCCCAACCTCTAAGTGCAGAAGCTAACTGCGCACCCGTTCCCACGGGTCCAACCCAAGAAAACTCGGCGCGCATAAGGCCGGGCACAGCGCCCTGCTGGGTCCATTCCAAACGCACGTCCTGATCCAGCACCGACGCAACGTTCCACTCAACGTGTGGGCACAGTGCTGGCGGACATGAGTGTACGAAAAGAACACCGCGGGTGTAACTTCCGGACATGATGCCTCCCTTTTCCTTGAGGTTCGTCTTCCCCTACGTCCTCAAGCGTCAAAGGCTAACCGATCCAGCGGTGCTTTCCCCATTGTGTCCTAAAAATCTCTCTCACGCTAGTCTGCCGGTCCCAGGCGGCACAACGTCAGCACGCCAAAAAGCATAAAACTTCGCCAAATAATGGCGAAAGCCCCGCCAAAACGGGGCTTTCTACCAACTAGCGCATCATTACATGATTTCACGAACCTTGCGCAATGCCTTCTTGCGCGTTGCACGATCCAAGCGATCTAGGTACAGCATTCCCTCCAGGTGGTCCGTTTCGTGTTGCAGGCAACGCCCCATTAGTTCTTCACCCTCGACCGTAATCTTCTTACCATCGAGGTCAATCCCCTCAACACGGGCATACCACGCGCGTTTTGTTGGGAACCACAAGCCGGGAACCGAGAGGCACCCCTCATCGCCGTCCTGATACTCGTCCTTTGAAACCTCAACCAGTTTCGGATTGAGCACGTAACCGATTTCACCATCGATATTCCAAGAAAAGGCCCGCAACCCAACACCGATTTGAGGGGCAGCAAGACCTGCGCGACCCTCCTCATCGACGTTCTCTAGCAAGTCCTCAACGAGGCTCTTCACCGAATCGTCAATGTCAGTGATCCACTCACATGGCGTGCGCAAAACCGGGTCGCCAATAACCCTAATCTCACGGTATGTCACTTGGCTGACCCCCTATTCGCATCAAGCTCGGCAATAATAATCTGCTTTGCTTCTTCAACCGGAATCTCCTTTGAGACACCGCCGCGACGGTCGCGGAACTCAACCACACCGTTCTTCAGGCCGCGCCCGACAACAAGGACATACGGCATGCCCAGCAGTTCAGCATCAGCAAACTTCACGCCCGCCGATACCTTCGGACGATCATCGTAAAGCACGTCGAAACCAGCATCCGATACCGCAGTCGAGATATCGGCAGCAGTCTCAGCAATCTGTTCGCCCTTACCCGCCGCAAGAACCTGCAGGTGGAACGGCGCCACAACCATTGGCCAAGACAAGCCAAGATCATCGTGGTGGCTCTCCGCCATGGCTGCAACCACGCGGGAGATACCCAGGCCGTACGAGCCCATGGTAACCACCTGCGACTTGCCATTTTGGTCCAGCACCGAAAGGTCCAACGCCTTTGCGTACTTGCGACCGAGCTGGAAGATGTGCGCTACCTCGATACCGCGTGCAAGCTCAAGAGGACCCGAACCATCCGGGGCCGGATCCCCCTCCTTCACCTCAGCAACCTCAACCGTGCCATCGGCCGTGAAGTCGCGGCCCATCACCAGGTTGTACACGTGGTAATCAGGCTTATTACCACCAGCGATCCAAGCCGTGCCCTCCACAACCCGCGGGTCAACGAAGAAGCGCACCGAGCCCGTCGGGTTGCCGTCCTCGTCAGTCGTTCGGTTCGGCGAGTTTGGCCCCACTACCTCGGGTCCCAAATAACCGGCAACCAACTCCGGATGTTTCGCAAGATCCTCGGGCGTTGCCTGTTCTACCTCGGCGGGCGCAAAAGCAGCCTCAAGACGCTTCTCATCCACCTCCCGGTCACCCGGGATACCAATGTTTACAACCTCGCGCGTGCCATCGGGATGCGTCAGCGTCACGACATACGACTTCAGCATGTCCCCCGCTTCCCACGGGCGATCCTCACGCGGGTAAAGCTCATTTGAAAGATCGACAAGTGCGGATATGGTCTTCGCGTCCGGCGTATGACGCAATTCCTTAGCCGGCGTATTCGAGTAATCCACGGGATCTGGAACCGGGGTTACAACCGCCTCCGCATTCGCTGCGTAACCGCCAGGAGAACGCACAAACGTGTCCTCACCCATAGGATTCGGATAGAGGAACTCCTCTGAACGCGAACCGCCCATGGCACCCGACTGCGCGGCCACAATCACAAACGGCAAACCGAGGCGCTCAAATACACGCTGATACGCCTTCCGGTGCAACTCATAAGACTTAGCGAGCCCCTCATCATCAATATCGAAGCTGTAAGAGTCCTTCATCACGAACTCGCGGCCGCGAATCACGCCCGCACGTGGACGCGCCTCATCGCGATACTTCGTTTGAATCTGATACAGCGAAAGCGGCAGATCCTTATACGAGGAGTACATGTCCTTAACCGCAAGCGTAAACATCTCTTCATGCGTTGGCGCAAGCAGGTAATCCCCATCCTTGCGGTCCTTCAACCGGAAGAGGTTTGGTCCGTATTCTTCCCACCGGTTGGTTTTCTCATACGGCTCGCGCGGCAGTAGCGCCGGGAAGTGGACTTCCTGGGCCCCAATTGCAGCCATCTCTTCACGCACAACCTGCTCGATGTTACGCAAAACCTTCAAACCAAGAGGCAACCACGTGTAGATGCCCGGAGCCACACGACGAATGTAGCCGGCGCGCACCATCAGCTTGTGGCTTGCAACTTCCGCATCTGCGGGATCTTCACGAAGCGTCCGCAGAAAAAATTCAGACATGTTAGTAAGCACGATTACCAGCCTAACTGCAAAGCATGATGAGAGGAAACGATGCCATCTCTCATCGAATTAACAAGATATTAGAAGCCTTAAAATCAGCTGATCACGTCAACGCTACCGGAACCCTCTTCAAAGCCCATCGTTTGCGCAATCTCATTCGCATACTTCAAAAGGGCAGGCACAATCTCGGCCTCAGGAACGGTGTCAACCACCTGACCCTTGATGAAAATCTGGCCCTTGCCGTTGCCAGACGCCACGCCAAGATCAGCTTCGCGGGCCTCACCGGGACCGTTCACAACACAGCCCATTACCGCCACGCGCAAAGGAACCGTGAGGTCCTTCAACCCCTCGTTAACTTCATTTGCGAGCGTGTAAACGTCCACCTGCGCGCGACCACAAGACGGACAAGAAACGATTTCGAGGGTACGTTCGCGCAGGCCAAGCGACTGCAGAATTTCGATACCCACCTTGACCTCCTCAACCGGAGGAGCGGACAGCGAAACGCGAATCGTGTCGCCAATCCCCTGGCGCAAGAGCGCGCCGAACGCCGTTGCGGACTTGATCGTTCCCTGGAACTCGGGACCCGCCTCTGTCACACCAAGGTGTAGCGGCCAGTCACCACTTTCAGACAGGATCTCGTAAGCCCTGATCATCGTCACCGGATCGTGGTGCTTAACTGAAATCTTGAAGTCATGGAAGTCGTGCTCCTCAAACAAAGACGCCTCCCACATCGCCGACTCCGCTAGGGCCTCCGGCGTTGCTTTTCCATATTTCTTCAACAAGCGTGGATCGAGCGATCCAGCATTTACGCCAATGCGCAAAGACACGCCCGCGTCCGCCGCGGCCTTCGTGATGTCTTTAACCTGGTCATCAAACTTACGGATGTTGCCCGGATTTACGCGTACCGCCGCACAGCCCGCCTCAATCGCTTTGAAAACGTAACGCGGCTGGAAGTGGATATCTGCGATAACGGGGATAGTGGACTGCTTTGCGATAATGGGCAACGCCTCCGCATCATCAGCCGATGGCACCGCGACGCGCACGATGTCACAACCGGCGGCGGTAAGCTCTGCAATCTGCTGCAAAGTTGCACCAATATCAGTGGTCTTCGTAGTGGTCATCGACTGCACCGAAATCGGTGAACCACCGCCCACTGGAACATCCCCCACGTGTATCAGACGCGTCTTCTTACGCGGGAACGGGGCTCCGTTCACCTTTGGCATTCCCAGGGCAATCTCGGTCACGATGACATCTCCCAAAAATCAGCGCCAGGTGATTCCTGGCAAACTATTAACAGTTCCTAGACTAGGCTAATCGGCTTAATAATATCGGCTACAACGAGTAGCACCGTCATGGCCATCAGCAAAACAAAAATCACATAAGACACTGGCACCATGCGGGCCGTATCCGCGGGCCCGGGATCCGGTCTTCCCATGAGGCGGTTGAAAGTCCGGCGCAGGCCCTCCCAGAGAGCGCCTGCCACGTGTCCCCCATCAAGCGGCGGTAGCGGGATCAAGTTAAACACGAACAGCGCCATGTTCAAGGACGCCCACAGGCTCAGCAAAAGCATTGCCCGGTCTGCGATCCCCACGCCCTGCTCTGCAGAAACCTCACCTGCAATCCGGCCAACGCCCACCACTGACAGCACAGAATTCGGATCTCGAGGAGCATCCGTAAACAGCTGCACTCCAACGTCCCACACGGCGCGGGGCAAAACAGCCACGATAGAGGCCGTTCCTTTGAAGGTCTGCCACGTAATATCACCGACGTCGCGGGCGGTGCCGCGCTCACGTTCCACCTTGGAAATGATGCCAGCAACCTTGCGCTCACCCACCTGAACCGGTGTCACATCAAACTCTTGCAACGCACCATCGCGTTCCACAACTACCTTTGCCGCGCCGTCCTGATGCTCAATAGCACTCACAACGTCAGCCCACGCACTTGCCTGCACCGGCCCCCAAGATACGATCTTATCGCCGGCTCGCAAACCTGCCTCATACGCCGGAGACTTCGGATTCTCCTCAGTGCAAGTTTGTGAAGTAGTGCCAATACACTGGGGAACCTGGTCCAGCGTAGTTGTGGCCACATTAAAACCAAAGCCAAGCACGATTACCGCAAAAAGAACCACTGCGAGTAACAGGTTGGTTACCGGCCCACCCAGCATTACTATGAGCTTCTTTGGCACCGACAGGTTGTAGAACGCGTCAGATTCGCGTCCCTCAGGCAGCTCCTCTGCCGAGGACAACCGAGCCTCCTGCGCAAGAGTCATCTGCCCCTTGCGGTTGGTCAGCTTCACTCCCTCACGCGGCGGAGCATACATTCCCGCCAAACGCACGTAGCCGCCAAGCAGAATCGCTTTCACGCCATATTCGGTGTCCCCGACCTGCTTCGAATACAAAGTTGGACCAAATCCCACCATGTACTGCGGCACGTAGACACCGAATTTTTTAGCCGGAATCATGTGGCCAAGCTCGTGCAGGGCAACCGAGATCATCAGCGCCACAATCGCGAGCAAAATGCCGATCGCGTAACTCAAACGCGGCCTCCAATAAGTTCCTTCGTTTTTTCGCGCGCCCACGCCTCAGCGTTCAAAATATCGTCAAGATCGGGCTCGGCAATGCCCTCGTGCGCCTCGGTTACCTTCGCAACCGTGTCCACGATGTCCAGATAGGGCAGATTACCGTGAATGAAAGCGTCCACACACACCTCGTTGGAAGCGTTCATGACGCTCGGATGAGTCGGCGAGGCGCGAACTGCAGCCCGAGCCAAGTTGAGCGCTGGGAAAGTATCGTTATCCACGGGTTCGAACGTCCAGCTTGCGCTCTCATTCCACCTCACCGGCTGCTGCACATGATCCAAACGCTGCGGCCACGAGAGGGACAGGGCAATCGGCAAACGCATATCGGGAGGCGAAGCCTGCGCAATCGTAGCTCCATCCTTAAACGTCACCATCGAATGCACAATTGACTGCGGGTGAACCACGGCCTCAATGTCGCCCGGATCTATATCAAACAAGACATGCGCTTCAATCAGTTCCAGGCCCTTATTCATCAGCGTGGACGAATTTATGGTCACCACCGGGCCCATATCCCAAGTTGGGTGATTAAGAGCCTGGGCCGGGCTAACATTTTGCAAATCGGCGCGCTTCTTACCGCGGAACGGACCTCCCGACGCCGTGAGCACCAGTTGATCTACCTCCGACCTACCCGTGACAACCTCAGACGTCAGCCCCTTTTCGTGGCGGCCCGGAACCAAACACTGGAAAATCGCAGAGTGCTCCGAATCGACCGGGAGGATCTGACCAGGCCTTTGCATAGCTGCCCGCACCAGGGCTGCGCCCACCACCAGCGACTCTTTGTTTGCAAGCGCCAAACGGGCACCCGAGCCAAGCGCTGCAAGGGTAGGCTGCAACCCTACTCCACCAGTCACGCCGTTCAGTACGATGCCGTCCTCATCCAGCATGCCCGCAGCGCTCACTATCGCATCCGCGCCAACCCACAGCTCCGCCTCAATGCCTCGCTGCCTCATCGCGTTAGCAATAGCGGGCTCATCCCCTGAAGCCACCGCGACTACCCGAGGCTGAAACTCCTGCGCCTGCTTGAGCAACAGGTCAATATTAGACCCGCCCGCAGCCAGAGCCACGACCTGGACAATCGAAGGGTTAGCGCGCACAACATCAAGTGCCTGCGTTCCGATAGAACCGGTAGAACCAAGAAGTGAAAGTGGACGAGACATGACTACTCGATCGACAAGAGAATGTCGATTGCGCGTGACAGGTACGCGTCCACAGGCCCCTCGAGGTAAGCGTCGCCGCCCTTCGCACTCGGAAACGTTAGCTGGCGGATCTCATCAGCGGTGAGCTTTTCTTCATCATCAAAGAAACGAGCAATTCGGTCCAGGAACGCGTCCACCTCTTCAACCCGGTATCCGCGCTCCTTTGCCTCCGGATGCGCAAAACGGCTACCCAGAGGGCGAACCAAACGCGGGTACAGCGTCGTTGCACGGTCGGCCACGTGATCCAACCAGACGTCCTCGCCATTAACCGCCACGTGATTCGCGCGCTCGCTAGAGATAAAAGCCGACTCCAAACGATCCAGCGCCGCATCAACCACGGCCGGATCGTAACCGCGCCTCTTAAAAGCGAACACCGTACGGCGGACCTGTTCGGACGTTATTCCCAAACTTGCACGATCCCCCTCATAAACCGCGCGTGCCTGCTTGAAGAACGCATCTACCTCGTCCTTGTTATAACCCTTGCGGAAAAATCCAACTGTTGGGAAAAAGTTACTCATTACTGACGCCCCTCTTTATTCTTCACCGAGGTAGCCAACTGGCCACAAGCCCCGTCAATATCTGATCCACGTGTATCACGAATGGTAGTTGCGATCCCGTTATCACGCAGTGTTTCAACGAATTCCTTCATCACGCGCGGGGTGGAGGCAGTCCAAATCGAACCCGGCGTTGGATTTAGCGGGATCGGATTCACATGCGCCCAGCCGTGTCCGCGCCTATTCAACTCGTCGGCCAGGAGCTTCGCACGCCACGCGTGATCATTCATGTCTTTAATTAACGCGTACTCGATCGACACGCGCCTTCCCGTCTTCCCGAAATAACGTCGCGCCGCATCCAGCAACTCGCCAACCTTCCAACGCGAGTTAATCGGAATCAGCTCATCGCGCAGCTCGTCATCAGGCGCGTGCAACGAAACTGCGAGCGTTACGGGAAGCCCCAGCTGTGCAAGCCTATCGATTCCGGGCACCAAGCCAACCGTGGACACCGTTATTCCTCGTGCCGACATACCAAACCCGCGCGGCGGTTCATCAGTCATCCGCCTCAGTGCCTCCACAATGGAACGGTAGTTCGCGAGCGGCTCTCCCATCCCCATAAACACCACGTTCGACAGGTGGGTTGGACCGCCCTCAAGTTCTCCACTCTCACACGCCACATGCGCCATGCGCACCTGCTCAATGATCTCCGCGGTGGAAAGGTTACGTGTCAGCCCCATCTGACCGGTTGCGCAAAATGGGCACGCCATACCGCAACCAGCCTGGCTCGAAATACACAGCGTTGTGCGGCCCGGATAGCGCATGAGCACCGACTCTACCCGCGCCCCATCGTAAAGCTCCCACAGATGCTTCAGCGTCATCCCGTCATCCGTTGCAAGAGTGTGAACCTTCTTGATCAACCTCGGCATGAGCGACTTCTCAACCTGCTCCGCCATGTTCTTTGGCAGGTCACTCATTAACGCAGGATCCGCTATGTGGCGCTGGAAGTAGTGGCGCGACAACTGATCCGCCCGGAACTTAGGTAATCCCAGCTCCACGAGTACGTGGCCGCGCTCCTCGAAATCCAAATCTGCCAAATGTGCGGGCGGCTTTCCACGCCTGCGCGGAGCAAACGACAAGACCGGCTTCGCATCGGGAGTTTTCGCACCCTCCGGAGCCTGATCCGTCGGCATCACCTGGCGGCCCGAGCGCTTGCTTGCTTCTACCACTGCAAAGCCACCTTCAAGAAGAAATAGACCACTGGGGCCGTCATCAACAGTGAATCGAGCCGATCCATCAAACCACCGTGACCCGGCAGCATGTTAGACATGTCTTTCAAGCCAACATCACGCTTGATCAGCGACTCGATCAAATCACCAAACGTTCCTGCAACCGTAGTTAGTAACGCCAGCGGGATACCGAGCCACCAGGCCCCGCCGAGCCAAACCATTCCACCAATACCAGCAGCAATTGAGAACACAAGCGAACCGGCGAAGCCCTCCCAAGACTTTTTCGGCGAGATCTTCGGAGCCATAGGGTGTTTACCCCACATGATTCCAAACGCCCAACCGCCCGTATCGTTAGCGACACACAACAAAACCCAAGTAATCACACCGGCCTGTGCACCCGGAGAATCCAAAATCAACACCACAAACGACGCCAACAACGCCACGTAAATCAGCGCGAACGTCGTCACCATGATGTCTAGCACCGCCTGCGGACTACGCCCATCCAACAGCTTCCACACCGCCACGGCAAACACCGTTACCGTCAGCGCGCCCAGCACGGCCTCCAAGCCCAAAAAATGGGCGCACACAACCATGCCAACGCCACCAACCCAGGCTAGCGGTAGCACGATCTCACGATTCTTCCGTGCAAAAGCTCCTGCGAGCTCCCACAGGGCCAGCACCACAGCAGCTGACACCAGCACCACAAACGCCTCGTTCGAAATAAACAAGACTGCGAGGAACAGCGCCGCTAAACCAACCCCCACACCAATCGCGGCGGGAAGGTTACGCCCTGCCCGCCCCGACGATGGTAACGGCTTATGGTTTTCAGTTGGCCCCGGATGGGTAATACGTCGTAAATCCACAGACATCCTACTTACCGTATTAAACGGTCATCAGATCCTTTTCCTTGGCCTCCAGCTCACTATCAACAAGGGCCACGAACTTCTTCGTCAGATCCTCAAGCTGCTTCTCGCCGCGCTCAACTTCGTCCTCGCCGGCTTCGCCGTCCTTCTTAATCCGCTCAAGCTCTTCCTTCGCGCGGCGACGCTCATTACGGATCGAAATGCGTCCCTCCTCCGCACGGGTACGAGCCTGCTTCACGTAATCGCGACGACGTTCCTCAGTGAGCGCCGGCAACGTGCAACGAATCAGATTGCCATCGTCCGTTGGATTGATACCCAAATCCGCATCACGAATCGCCTGAATAATGGCCTGCACCGAACCGCGGTCATACGGGCTTACCAGCACCATACGAGCCTCCGGAATCTGCACCGAAGCAAGCTGTTGCAACGGCGTCATCGCACCGTAGTACTCCACGAGAATGGAGTTAAACATCTCCGGATTAGCGCGGCCCGTACGAATATTTCCGAAATCCTTCTTTGTAGCTGAGACAGCACGCTCCATGCCATCTTCGGCCTCAAGTAGAGCATCTTCGATCATTTCTTAGTTCTCCTTCTCACAATCTTCATTAGTTACCAACGTACCGATCTTCTTCCCAAGCAGCGCGTCGGTAACATTGCCCGGCTCATTCATGCCAAACACGCGCATGTTAAGACTGTTTTCCTGACACAGTGAGAACGCCGCCGCATCAACTACCTTCAACCCACGCGCGAGTGCCTCCGAATACGTCACATAATCGAGACGCTGCGCATCAGGTTCCACTCGAGGATCAGCAGTATAAATTCCATCCACACCGTTCTTTGCCACTAACAGCTCCGAACAGCGCGTCTCCAGCGCCCTCTGCGCCGACACCGTGTCCGTTGAGAAATACGGCAACCCCGCGCCCGCACCAAACACCACGACACGCCCCTTTTCCAAATGACGGATCGCGCGGAGCGGAATGTAAGGCTCAGCAACCTGCCTCATCGAAATCGCGGACTGCACGCGTGTAGATACGCCCTGCTGCTCCAAGAAATCCTGAAGCGCAAGCGCGTTCATCACCGTGCCGAGCATGCCCATGTAGTCAGCCCGTGCCCTATCCAGACCATGCCGAGACAGCTCCGCACCGCGGAAGAAATTGCCGCCACCCACAACCACAGCAACCTGGACGCCTTCGCGAATCGCCTGCGCAATCTGTGCTGCAATCATGTTCACCACCGACGGGTCAAGGCCAATCTCTCCGCCGCCGAAAACCTCGCCAGACAACTTCAAAAGAACGCGCCGCCCGGCGCCAGACTGCTCAACCATCAGCTGCAACCCCTCCACAAATACAAATCGCGGTGCACTAACTCAACACATAGTTTAACGGATATATGACCGTAGCCCCGCCCTTGCAAGCAAGGGTCGGGGCTACAATCGGGAACTTACTAGGCACCCACGTGGAAACGAACGAAATCCGTAACCTTAGCGCCGTGCTCCTTTAGAACGTTGCCAACCTTCTTCGAAGGATCGCGAGCGTAATCCTGATCAACAAGGCAGTTCTCCGCGTAGAACGCATTCAGACGGCCCTCGACGATCTTCGGAACGATGTGCTCGGGCTTACCCTCCTGAAGCGTCAGCTTCGTAAGGGTTTCCTTCTCCTTCTCCAGAACATCAGCCGGAACCGTCGTGCGATCCAGGTAGAGC
This sequence comes from Actinomyces sp. S4-C9, assembly GCF_000758775.1. NCBI lineage: Bacteria > Bacillati > Actinomycetota > Actinomycetes > Actinomycetales > Actinomycetaceae > Actinomyces > Actinomyces sp. S4-C9. Next base: position 20,080 of record NZ_JRMU01000020.1, read on the forward strand.
GGGGAGAACGCAGCAATATGCATCGCGATGTCGCGAGCAACCTCAGCACCAGCCGCATCGGTTGCTACCAGCACGCCAACCTGCGCCGGCAGGTCAGCCGACGAGTGGTGGAGGTAGAGCTCAACGTTCTCGCCCTCCATGTGCGCAACCTTGCCAACCTCAATCTTCTCGCCAATAACAGCACCAAGACCGTCAACCAGGTCCTTAACCGTGCCATCCTCAGCAGGCTGCTCAAGCAGATCCTGCGTGGACGTAGCGCCGCTCTTAACAGCCGCGGCCAAAACCTTCGAAGCGAAGTCAATGAACTTCTCATTCTTCACCACGAAGTCGGTCTCCGCATTCGCCTCAACCATAACGCCGACCTTGCCATCAACAACCTCGCCAGCAATAAGGCCGGCGGCGGCCGTACGATCTTCACGCTTAGACAGCGACTTTAGACCAGCAAGACGAATGATCTCCATCGCCTTTTCCTTGTCGCCGTTGGCCTCGTCAAGCGCCTTCTTAACATCCATCATGCCCGCGCCGGTCTGCTCGCGCAGAGCCTTCACATCGGCAGCAGTGTAGTTCGCCATGAAAATCTTTCCTCTTCAAGTATTAGTGGAAAGGCTTGCTCAGCCTTAGATTACTCAGCCTCCGGCGCCTGCTCTTCAGCAGCCACCTCAGCCTTGCCGGCCTCTTCAGCCTTATCGGCCTCTTCAGCCTTCTGCTCGCCTTCGGCGCTCTCCAGAAGCTCACGCTCCCACTCAGCCATCGGCTCTGCACTGGCATCCTCAGCGCCCGACTTCTGGCGACGCTCCGATCGAGCCATCAGGCCCGCTGCACATGCGTCAGCGACAACGCGGGTCAAAAGCGCAACAGCGCGAATAGCATCATCGTTACCCGGGATGCCGTAATCGACCTCATCCGGATCACAGTTGGTATCAAGCACAGCCACAACCGGGATGTTCAGCTTGCGGGCCTCAGCAATCGCAAGGTGCTCCTTGTTGGTGTCAACAACCCAAATAGCCGAAGGCAGCTTAGCCATGTCGCGAATACCGCCCAGCGAACGCTGCAACTTATTCTTCTCACGCTCCATCATGAGAAGTTCCTTCTTGGTGTGGCCCGAACCGGCAACATCCGCGAAATCGATCTCCTCAAGCTCCTTCATGCGCTGAAGACGCTTCGAAACCGTGGAGAAGTTCGTCAGCATACCGCCCAACCAGCGGTGGTTCACGTAAGGCATACCAACGCGCTCAGCCTGCTCTTCAATAGCTTCCTGAGCCTGCTTCTTCGTGCCAACAAACAGGATGTTGCCACCGTGAGCAACCATTTCCTTCACGAACTCGTAAGCCTTGTCAATATCCTCGACGGTCTTCTGCAAGTCAATGATGTAGATGCCGTTACGCTCAGTCAGGATGAAGCGCTTCATCTTCGGATTCCAGCGACGGGTCTGGTGACCAAAGTGGACACCACTTTCCAGAAGCTGACGCATGGTTACAACAGCCATGTCTCTTCCTTTCGGTGCAAAGCACCATTCACGAGCAGCGTTAGCCACTCAAAATTACAGTTATTGCCCTAAGGCCCTAGCGCCCACGAGCCAACACCCCGAAGGGACCGAAGCTGGCCACGCCGCTTACGCGGATTTGGACGCGCGATAGTCACCTGCAAGCAGGTGCCGCGTCGATTCTAGCTAAAATCTAGGCGTTTAGGAACTTCGAAGGCTCCTTTTACGCCCACATGTTTCACGGCTCACACAACGCGCCCCCATACGTGTTTCCACAGGGAGCACAAACCCGGCATATCCACAATCTTTTTGCTTCGAAATCGCTGCCGCTAACCGTTGCTCGTAGCCTACCCTGCATGGAGTTAGCGCATCGATTCATGGCTCTGCTGGCCGCCCTTGGGGCGGGCAGTGCGTTACTCAGCATGGTTGGCGCACCTGCCCGGGGTGATGTGTTCGTTGAGGATGTTAGTTCCTCTGTTCGGGTGGGCGGCACGCAGTCTCAGACCGTGGGTGGCGCGGATTCTCGGACTAATGGCTTGTCCGAAGCCTCGCATAGCCCCGATTTTTCCCCAGCGCCTAGTGGCTACGACCCCTCCGTGGTGATCTCCTGGCAAATGCCGGTAGCACCTCCCATACTTGTTGGACGCCTATTCGACCCGCCGAATAGTCCCTGGGCGTCAGGACATCGCGGGGTGGACATCTGCCCTGGTGTGGGAGCCGCAATTCACGCTCCTGCCGACGGCACAGTGGTTTACGCCGGAGAATTCTTCAACCGGAACTTAGTTTCTATTAGACATGCCAACGGCGTACGCTCCACGTTTGAGCCGGTCTCTCCCGCAGTCGCGAAAAACTCGTTTGTACAAGCCGGCGACGTGGTTGGTCACCTTGAATCCGGTCACGATTCGGATTGCCTGCACTGGGGAGCCAAAGTTAACAAATACCTGTACTTAAATCCCCTCGCCCTCATCTTGGGAGAGCCCATACTCAAGCCCCTGGACGAATAACTACTGGGACCGTTGGCGATCGATCATGCCCCCACTCACGCCCGAGGATGAGCCTGGTTCATAATCGCGCTCAAACGGCGCGCATCCACATGCGTGTATCGCTGCGTAGTTTGTAGCGACGAGTGCCCCAGCAAATCCTGCACCGCACGCAAATCAGCACCACCTTCCAACATGTGAGTTGCCGCGCTATGGCGTAAACCATGCGGGGAAATCACCGGGACACCGGCCCTGGCACACGCGGACTCCAGACGTCCTCGGACAATGCGTTGACTAATGCGCCCACCGCGAGCGCCTAAGAACAACGCCTGCTCGCCACTATCAGTAACGAGGACAGGGCGGCCCGTCTCAATCCAAACGCGCAGCGCATCATGAGCTGGCTTGCCGTACGGCACCACACGCTCCTTGTCGCCCTTGCCCAGAACTCGCAAAGTGCGTTCGGCAGCGTTCAAATGCGACAGGTTTAAGCCGGTCAGCTCCGCAACACGAATACCGCACGAATACATGACCTCAACCATTGCCCAGTCGCGAATAGCGCACGGATCACCACCTTCTGTTTGCCGGCGCAAATAGTTAAACAAAGACCGGGCCTGATCGACCGTTAGCGTCTGCGGGAGCGTTTCATCCACTCGCGCAGCCCTCAACTTCAAAGTTGGATCAACCTGAGCGATTCCCTCACGCTTCATCCATCGCCCAAACAAGCGAACACTTGCCACGTACCGCGCTACAGATGCCCTCGAACCCCCCTCGCGGACCTTGGTTGCAACCCATGCACGAAACGCCCGCGGCGTCAGTTCAGCCGAATCAAATGGCCTCGCACCCAGGCAAAAATCAAGAGCAGAGGACACATCGCTCATGTACGCGTGCACCGAAAGGTCTGCCATGCCTCGACTATGCGCCATATAGCGCTCAAATCTGGCCAGAACATCGAGCGTTGACTCGTGCAACTCCATGTTCCTCCCAAATCTATGCATCTGCTACGTCTACGGACAACGCAACTTCAGTCCTGCCTGGCGCGCCTCGTATGTGCGCTACCTGCAACGCGCGAAAGCATCGCCCTCGCACGTAACCAACTTCTTCAACAGTAGTGTAGTCATCCCCTGCTCCACCTCATCCACGCCCAAACCAGCAGCTCGAGCTACCCAACGAACCGTTGCAGATCCCTTCGCTGGAAGCGCATCGAAAACACGCTGCACATCAGCATCTAGGCGCGGCTTCTTCCCCTCGGGCATATCAAACAAGAAATCGCCTATGCCTGACATCAACTCCAATATGTCCTCAACCCCAGTCACCAAAGTCACGCCCTCACGGATCGCCTCATTGCAACCCGCCGACATCTGCGACGACACCGAACCGGGGAAAGCCCCCACCGGCCTACCCATCTCTCGCGCACGCCGAATAGTTACCAAAGCCCCTGACCTCGCCGACGCTTCCACCACCACACTCGCCTGCGATAACGCCGCGATCAGTCGGTTCCGACTCAAAAAACGCCACCGCGCTGGCCGCCAATCCGGCGGGCATTCAGCCACAATCGCACCCGACAGCTCGATCTGCTCAAACAGACCCGCGTGAGAAGCCGGGTAAAGGTACGACACTCCTCCGGCCATCACCGCCACCGTCTGCCCCACCTTCAACGCACCCACGTGAGCAGCCGCATCAATACCGAACGCTCCACCCGACACCACGCACACACCCTTGCGAGCAAGCTCAAACGCGACATCACGCGCAACCGAGTTACCGTGCGAACTCGACGCCCGCGCCCCCACAATCGCCACCCGCGGCATCGCCTTCAGCTCCCCACGCACCCAAAGCGCAGCCGGAGCCTCCAACCCCAGATCATTAAGCCCCTCGGGCCAAGCAGGATGCTCCGGCCAGAGCACCGTCCCCTCCACCCGAGCCAACGCATCCAAATCGCGCTGCACGTCCAAATCCTCCACGCGAGGCAACCACCTCTTCAGCGCCTTCACCCACGGGCGCTCACGCCCCTCCTCGTCAAACAAAATCTGCGGCGAGAGCTTCTCTACGTCCGGTTGGGTTAGCAGCCACTCGAGCGCGTCCGCGCTACCCATTTGCTCGCGCAACACCCCCGCGGCCACGTCGCCCGGTTCCACGATGGCGCTCCACGCGCACGCAACCTCTTTTTCGCTAGTCAAATCAGGAATTCGCATCATCAACTCCATTTCTAAACTTCAACGAGCTAACGAGCTCCGAAAGTCCCACCCGGCGCGCGCCGCGCACATCCGCAATCGTTAGAGCCAGGCGCAACACTCGATCTGCACCGCGCAAACTCAAAGTGCCGTCCTCAATCGCACGCTCCACACCTCGATACACCGCCGGTTCGATCCCAGACTGCGGGTCATGAAGTAGCCGCGACGGGACATGCGCATTCATAGTCCAAGGCGTGCCACGCCACCGCTCGCGTGCCCGTTCACGTGCTTGTGCAACGAGCTTGCGCGCATCCGCAGACGTATACGCCGGTGGATCCGACAACTCAGCTGGCGACGGCGTCATCATCGGGATCTGAATATCCATCCGATCCAACAACGGACCCGACAACCGGCTCATGTAGCGGCGACGCTGCAACGACGAACACATACACGACTTACGCCGGCTAATCGCATGTCCACAAGGACACGGATTAGAAGCCAAAACCAACTGGAAACGGGCGGGATACTCCACGTGATGGCGTGCCCTATGCAAATTCACAACACCCGATTCCAAGGGCTGGCGCATCGCGTCCAACACCTGGGGCGAAAACTCCGCTGCCTCATCCAGCACCAAAACACCCGCGTGCGCCCGCGAAATCGCTCCTGGCCGCGGAATCCCAGTTCCGCCACCAATAATCGCTGCCATCGTCGCACTATGATGCGGAGTTTCGATTGGCGGAGTCCTCATCAACCCACACGACGGATCGAACGTGCCACAAATCGAATGGATTGCAGTCACCTCAATCGCATCCTCATCATCAAGGGGCGGCAAAATAGTGGGTAAACGCTTAGCAAGCATCGTCTTGCCCGCGCCCGGCTCTCCAACCAACAGCAAGTGGTGACCACCCGCCGCTGCCAAAACCAACCCTTCCGCCGCGAACGCCTGGCCCCGCACATCAGCTAAATCAACCTCATCATGCGCATGCGAAACGTCCGACTGTACAGTTGGGGCTTCGCGCGAGGAAAGAGTTGGCAATCCCTCGGGCAAACGGCCTCCGAAATGAGCAACAAGATCACGCAAATGAGCGAAACCAAGAACCTCCACTCCGGGTAGCAGCCGCGCCTCCGCGAGCGAATCCTCCGCCACCACAACCTGCGCCATCCCCTCACGGCGCGCCCCAACCACCGCCGGTAACACTCCTCGGATCGGTCGCAGCGACCCATCCAAACCAAGCTCCGCCATAAACACCGCTCCATCAACGGCCTTGGGTGAAACCACTCCCCGCGCAGCCAACAGGCCCACCGCTATCGCCAAATCAAACGCGGATCCAGCCTTCGGAATCCCTGCCGGCGACAGATTTACCGTTACCCGATGCTCGAACCAATCAACACCGCACGACTGGAGGGCCGCCCGCACACGATCGCGCGACTCCCGCACCGACGCATCCGGCATACCTACCAAGTTGAACGACACCAGACCCGAACCCACGTGCGTCTCAACCGCAATAATGTGCGCCGTAATACCTGACCACGCAACCGCGTGCGTGCGCACCAAAATAGGCCTCATAACACTCCTTTCCGTTGCTCAATATCAGCCAAACTTCCCCTCACCTTCACGACCACCGCATCCATGCACACGGAGCCGCTCCGCTCATGTTCCGACAACCAAACAGCTGCCCCGCGGCGCAAAAACCGCATCTTCTGTTCCGTAATCGACTCCCACGCAGTTGCCGCCCCTCGAGCCGAACGAGTCTTCACCTCCACAAACACGATTCCCCGCTTCGGATCCCGCGCCACGATGTCCAGCTCAACTCCCCGCCTCCTGTAATTCCTGTCCAAAATCTGCCAGCCCAAGCCGGTGAGGTACTCCGCCACCAAATCCTCACCAACCTGGCCCAACCTATGTGTCCTAGCCATAACACCTCCCGTGCATCATCCTGCTGCCTCGCGTAAATAAGCTCGCCACTAACCGGGTGCGGGTGTGGACGGGCCCGGGAACAGTAGGGCTGGGGACAAGCCGGTGCGGGGCGCGGGACGCTCCCACTGAAGGGACGATGGGCAGGCGTAAACCATGACCGTGAGGGAAAGTGACAAAATCCGGGCCTCTTTTTGCCATTTCCCGTCGGAATACCGAAGCGGCACAACGCAAACACCACGACTGTGAGGGGAACTGACTATAACTGCTGCCTAAATGGGCACTTTGGGTCTGAATCGCTGTTTCATCACCAGGCCAGAACACAACAGTGAGGGAAACCGACAAAAACAGCTACTCAAACCGACACTTCCCCTCACAAAACCGAGCGCGCATCATGCCTCGAACACGAATGAGACCTAAAACGGCACAAAACACCCCTAATTCGGGCACTTCAGGTCGGAATCGATAACTACAAGCCCGCAGCTGTCGCAACCGTGAGGGGAAATAACCAAAACGGCCTGCTAATTCGGCACTTTGGGTCTGAATCGCTGTTTCATCACCAGGCCAGAACACCACCATGAGGGGAACTACCCGAAAGAGCTGCCTGATTCGACCCTTTAGGTCTGAAATGCGGATACGGCTGTTTAGGTCGGGAATACGGATATGGGAGTTTGGGTCGGAAAAGTGGGTATGGCAGTTTGGGGCGGGAATGCAGGGAGGGCAACTTGGGGCGGGCACATTCAAGGGCCGGACGCAGCGCTACACGCAGTCAGACCAAAGTGCCTCACCTAGGCAGACCAAAGCGCTACACGCAGTCAGACCAAAGCTCCTCATCTAGTTAAGCCAAAAGGTTGCGCCCAAAGAGAGCGCAAAACGGCGTGCCCAGAAAGGGGGAAAGCACGCCGCCCTAAGGAATTCACACCGCCCTCGCAAGCTATGGGAGCTCTAGCTCTGACTTGGAGAGCTCCTCGATATTCACATCCTTAAATGTCAGCACACGCACAGACTTCACAAACCGCGACGAACGGTAAATATCCCAAACCCACGCGTCCTCAAGCCGCAACTCAAAAAACACGTCATTGCCCACCGGATGCACCTGCAAATCCACCTGGTTACACAAGTAAAAACGGCGCTCCGACTCAACCACATACTTAAACAAGCTGATCACATCGCGATACTCGCGGAACAGATCCAGCTCCAAATTGTTCTCGTAATTCTCAATCTCCGGATTCATCCCCAAAGCCCCTTCCTGCCCGAACTAATCCTTCAAAAGCCGCCACGACTGCCGGTGATAAGCGCTCACGCCAATCTTAGCCAATGCCTCCCGATGCGCCGCCGACGCATAACCCTTATTCGCCGACCAACCATACCCAGGATCCGGCAAAGACACCATCAAATGGTCGCGCACAACCTTCGCCACAATCGAGGCCGCCGCCACCACCGAACACGACGCATCGGCCTTTACCAAGGTCTGCACCCTAGGCTCACCAACAGCAACAAACGCGTCCCGGCCCTCACAGGCACCAAACAAATCCTCCGTTGGAGTCAGCCAATCATGTGACCCATCCAGTAGCACCACGCCCGGCCGCACCCCGGCAGATATCAACGTTCCAAGAGCGCGAAGCCCGGCCCTCCTCAACGCCGCGGTAATGCCCAACTCATCAACCTCAGCAGCCGACGCCATCCCCACAGCCGTGGGCCACGCCCACCTTGCCGCCTCCAAAACCAGGCGCTCCCGAGCGGCCGGTGACAAAAACTTCGAATCTGCCAAAGCAGTTTCTGGTTCAACTCCAGGCGAAACCGCAACTCCCACCGCAACCGGACCAGCTAGAGCGCCGCGCCCAACCTCGTCCATGCCAACAACAGTGCCAAACCTGGACAGATCACGCTCAACACGTGTGCTTGCAAGCTTCAAGTCTGCTCACCGCACGTTCTCAAAAGGTGAATTATCCGTGGGATTCGACCAATGCCCCAAAGGCCAACTAACCCAAAACACCTTGCCCACCACGTCATTTACGTCAACAAAAGCAAGGTCTGGAATTGTCATGTGTGCGCGCGAATCCGCAGAATTATTGCGATTATCCCCCATCACCCAAAGGTGTCCCTGCGGAACCGTCACGCTAAATGGCTGGACAGAATTATCCGAACCCGACTTCAAATACGGTTCCGAAATCGCCTGACCATTTACCAGCAGACGGCCGCCATCATCACAGCACTCAACCGTGTCTCCGTCCATACCGATCACACGCTTCACCAGATGCTGATCGCCCGAGGCCGGCCGCAAACCCGTATATACCAGCGCTTTCTCAATCGCCCCGGATACCCCACCTGGCTCTGCAACGGGCGGCAGCCATTCATTGGCATCTCGGAAAACCACCACGTCACCACGTTCAAGCTCGAACACACCCGGCGTAAGTCTAGACACGAGGACGTTATCGCCAATCTGTAACGTATCCTCCATTGAACTGGACGGGATCCAAAAAGCCTGGACCAAAAAAACTCGCAATAACGAGGACAAGATCACCGCAAGAACAAGGATTAACAATACCTCGCCCACACGTCCCCGCACAGTAGTCTTCTTGGCAGACTTACCCTGATTCTCTGAATCCGGATGCACATGACGAGGCTGATATGTAGCCTCCGATTCAGAAGAGCGCTCCTCGCGCCGGACGATCGCATCAAAGTCCTGCATAACTCTCCTAAATCTCAGACCATTCCCAATGCATTAGCTTAAAACATCCGGCCCAATGTGCGTACACCAAACGCTTACGCAAGAGTAGGCCCTATAAAAGTCATGCCCCGGCAAATGCCGGGGCATGCGCAAGCACTAAAATTAGTTAGCGCGCTTCTCACGGACCTTAGCGGCCTTGCCATGACGGTCACGCAGGTAGTACAGCTTAGCGCGACGAACGCGACCAACAGTCACCACCTCAATGGACTCAATGGTTGGAGCGTGCAACGGGAACGTACGCTCAACGCCAACACCGAACGAAATCTTACGAACGGTAAACGTCTCACGAATGCCCTCGCCCTGACGGGCAATGACGATACCCTGGAAAACCTGGATACGAGTACGGTTACCCTCCGTAACCTTTACGTTCACCTTGACGGTGTCGCCGGCCTTGAATTCCGGAATATCGCTACGTAGCGAAGGCTCGTCAACGAAATCTAGCTTCTGCATGTTAATCTCCCGATCAAAACTGCCGCAGGTCAGACCTGATCATTTAGCGGCTTAGCCGCCGACTACATTTGTGGAATCTGGCCTCGGTGTCCCCCTGCGGCAGGTTTCACCGCCATTTTCCAACCGCTCCATTGTGCCATATAACGAGGACGCAGTCGACACTGTATCCTCTCGATGCCGCCGGTAGTTACCAACCTCACGGCCCCAGATAAAGGTGCAGAGGAGCAACCGTGCAGGCAAGCCATCTCCTCGTACTAAGGCTACTAAAGCTAGCGCAACGCTCTACACAGCTCGGGTCATCACCACGTCAACGTTACGAATATCACCGACCATGAACACGCGCTTACCCGAAGTAACGAATCCGTGCCTGCGGTAAAACCTCCGCGCCCGTTTGTTTTCCTTGGCCGTGCCCAGCACGAACTCAGTGCCCTTTACAAGCGGCTTCGCATCCTCAATCGCGGCCTCAAAAATTCCGCCTGCAAGCCCCGAGCCTCGCCACTTCTTCGTCACGTAAAGCTTCGAAATGTAGGTGGGTGCAGGCTCTATCTGGTCGGGCGGAATATCGCTTGGATAGTCGCCATCCTCGTACATGATGACCAGGGTGTACGCTTCTATCCGCCCGTCTATTACAGCCACTAAAACACGAAAATTTGGGTCCTCCAGCCACGAGGCAACGACCTCACTCGATAAGTTATTAGCGATGTGTTCAGCCTGAGCCTGCTCAGTTACGTATGCCGGACACGCATCCGGGAACGTGGCGGCCGCAACCTGCGCGATCTCATAAGCCTCCGTAGCTATGGCGGGGCGAATCGTCACCCTCTGCCAAGCTGCACCGTCAAGCGGCGCAATCCACCCCGACCTCGCCAAAACCTCCCGGTCCTCCAACGAAAGAGTTTGCGGATTCGTTTGATCGATTAGATCGGGCCGCACCCTCGCTGTCTTAGCGAGGGATTTGCCCCTCCTCCACGACTCGATCTGTGCATGGTTGCCGCCCATCAGCACGTCCGGCACTTCGAGTCCGCGCCACTCTAGCGGCCTGGTATAGGAGGGATATTCGAGGACGTTGCCTTCGAACGACTCTTCGTCCAAAGATTTCGGATTACTCATGAACCCATCGAGTAGGCGCGCTACCGCCTCCACGAGCACGATCGCGGCCACCTCGCCACCATTCAACACGTAATCGCCAATGGAGTACTCAAACACCTCCACGCCTGGCGTGCCCGCGTAATAATCGACGACGCGCTGATCAATACCCTCATAACGACCACAGGCAACCGCAATCTGATCTGCGGCGCATAGACTCTCCACATCTCGCTGTGTCAAAGGTTTTCCCGAGGGGGTCGGAACTGCCAAAACTCGGCGAGCTGCGCGCGGATTATCCTCACTGCCACTTACGCCGGCAGAACTATCTAAAGACGAATCACCAGCGGCATTTTCTTCGCGGATCTGGAGGATTTCATCCAGCGCCCTCCCCCAAATATCGGCGCGCATCACCATGCCCGCACCGCCACCATACGGCGAATCATCAACCGTGCGATGGCGATCCTGTGTCCAATCTCGCAAATCGTGAGCAACAATCTGTACCGCACCCGAATCCTTCGCTTTGCCCATCAGCGACAGATCGAGCACATCAAAGAACTGCGGGAAAATAGAAACCAAATCAAACCGCACGGTGCTCACTCCTCATCATCAAAGAGGCCGCCCGGCGGATCAACCACGATCACGCCCTCCTCGAGTAGCACATCGGGCACAATCTGCCTCACAAATGGCACCAAAACCTCGCGGCCACCGTAATCCACCACCAGCAGGTCCTGCGCGGCTCCGGGCACAAATCGAGAGACAACACCGCGAGGCTCTCCCCCAACCGTGCGCACCTTCAAACCCGTCAGCTCGTGGGGATACCACGCATCATCCTCGTCTAGCACATCATCAGCGTCAATCAATAATCGAGCGCCACGAAGCGCTTCCGCGCCCGTTCTGTCCTGCACCTCTTCAAACTTGACCAGCATACGGCCCTTGTGAACGCGAATCGACTCCACCGTTAGAACCCCGTGCGAGGCCGTGTCAAACTGTGCGCCTTCAAAAAAGCGCTCCTGCGGAGAATCCGTACGCAAATCCAGCGCAACTTCTCCCTTAAGAGCATGCGCCGGCCCTACAACCGCAACCAAAAGTTCCATGAAAACCCACCGCTTCAGCTCAAAATATGACTTGGGGCGGTGTGGACAAGCGCCACACCGCCCCAAAATCGAAATAACTAATCCCGATCAGTATCTATGACATCAACCCGGACCGGGCCCTTAGTAGACAGAGCCGACATGACCGCACGAAGTGCGCGAGCCGTCCGCCCATTTCTACCAATGACGCGACCCAGATCATCCGGATTAACGCGAACCTCCAGAAGCTGTCCGCGTCGCATAGACCTCGAGCTCACCTCGACATCATCAGGATTATCAACAATCCCACTGACAAGATGTTCTAGGGCATCAGCTAGCATTAGGCTTCCTCTGCCTCAGCAGCGGCTTCAGCTTCTGCCGGAGCCTCTTCCGCAGCTTCCGCTGCAGCTGCCTCAGCGGCCGCTTCTTCCTCAGCCTTCTTAGCAGCAGCGGCCTCGGCCTCTGCCTTCTGCTTGGCTTCAGCAATAGCTGCCTTACGCTTGATCGCTTCTTCCTCCGCAGCCTTAATAGCCTTCGCGGCGGCCTCTTCATCCGCAGAAGCGTACTTCACGCGCGAAACCGGGTTCTTAACACCCTTGTGCGCAGCGAGGTCACCGGTCAAACGGAGCAGGTTGCGAACCTGGTTGGACGGCTGAGCACCGACACCGAGCCAGTACTGAGCACGCTCGCCCTTAATCGAAATGTGCGACGGCGTACGCGTCGGATCGTAGGTACCGATCTCTTCAATCACGCGACCATCGCGCTTCTTGCGCTGATCAACGACAACTACACGGTAGAACGGTGCGTGGACCTTGCCCATGCGCTTTAGTCGAATACGAACTGCCACTTTAGTGGTCACTCCTTGATTTATTAGGGTGGACCCAAACCGCTATCGGGGGTTACACAAACAGTGGTTAGAATCCTGGACGCGAAGAACTACGGTAGAGAGGGGTCCGCAGACTTCGAGTACAACGCTCCATTGTGCCAGAAAACGAGCCAAAAAGGGAAGTGTATTTGACCTAAGTAGGCAGGATTTATCGTGCGATTGGTCACGGCACTCCCTCGCAAGCTACGTCGTAATGCGTAGCGCAGGGAACTCTTCCCATAATAGTGAGAGCATGGGTATGAGCGAAAGGACATCATGAGCACTGAACAATACCGGTTGGACAATCCGCCAAGAATCGTCGGCCTCGACCCTGAAACCACGCGAAGCCTGCAGCGGGGCGATCTAACCCACGAACTTGCACTCATGTGCCGAGCTGCAGCAACCGCAGTGGAACCATACCTGCTGGCCTCAAGGGTGAAACTTGACGCTGCAACCACCGAAACCAAAGCGAACTTTCACGATCCAGTCACGCCCTACGACAAAGCTGCCGAGACCGCGATCAGCGCCCTCCTGGGTAGCTTCATCCCCGGCTCACTAAAGCTTGGTGAAGAGCACGGTGAAGAAATTCTCCCCGGCGGTACCCCTACCGACTTCCCCGATGAGATCCCCATCGTAGAGCCCAATTTTCACGTGGACGCCCGGTCACTGGCCTCGCGCGTGAAATGGATAATTGATCCCATTGATGGCACCGCGAACTTCGCCGCTGGATTCCCCTACTTTGGCACATCCGTCGCAGCCTCCCTCGACGGCGAAATCGTAGCCGGAGCCATTACCGTTCCCTACAACAATGAAGTGTTCTGGGCCAACGAGACCGAGGGATGGATTGAACGCGGAGATGACTTCTACGCGCTAAAGTCCGGCAACATTCAAGGCAGCAAGACTATTACAGCTGAGAGCGAGGCACTGCTCCTCACCTACTTCCCCACCGTATCTGAGGTGAAACAGTTCCCGAACCTAGCAGCGCAGGGACTAACTGATCTGCTATCCACCTTCCGCGCCATGCGCCGCCCGGGAGCGTGCGCCCTTGACCTCGCCCAAGTTGCCGCTGGTCGCGCAGGAGCCGTCTTCGCCACGCGAATCAAACTGTGGGACATTGCAGCGGGCGTCCATCTGGTGCGAGTAAGTGGCGGACACGTGGACCAACGTGACCTCGGAAACGAAGCAACGGGCACGCAACCGGCCATTGCCGCTACGTCCGCGGGTCTCAAATCTGAGATGCTTGCGAACCTACTGGATCAAGTGCAATCCCAGTATTAGAGGCTCTCGACGCGCTCTACGCCTCGATAAAACACATGTGTTGGTCGTTGCAAGACCTCAACGTTTTGACACGGGTCAGCACCAAACATTACGAGGTCAGCGTCGGCGCCCTCATGCAGGCCAGCCGCGCCAAGGTACTCGCGGGCCTTCCACGTTACTAAATCGACAATTTGTGACGGGGCAAGGCCCATCGTGCGCCACATCGCAACCTCTTTTGCTACCTGGCCGTGCGCCTGATACCCACCCGCATCCGTGCCGGGAAGCAACTGCACTCCAGCATCGATAAAACTCCCCAGAGTAGCCTCATGGCGCTCCCACAAATCCGTCATAGTTTGCGCGTACACCGGGTATTTCTTGCTCCCTGCTCGCGCGAACTGCGGGAACAACGCCACCTGCATCAGCGTGGGCGTAACCGCGATTCCCATTCGGGAGGCCTCCTGCACATGTTCGGGCCTCATTCCAGTGCCATGTTCAATACAGTCCACTCCGGCTTCGAGAAGGCCATCAATCGCCTTTTCACCAAACGAGTGGACCGTTACCCGCGCCCCTACCTCATGTGCGGCTAACACGCCTTCCTTTAGCGCCTGCGTATCCCACAACGGATCCAGGTCCGAATCCGCCCCGTTTGATCGGTCGATCCAGTCGGCGACTACCTTCACCCAGCCAGTACCCGCCCGCGCCTGGGCCTCCATCACGGAGGGTAACTGCGCATCCGAGGTCTCGATCGCATACCCGCGAATGTAACGCTTGTACTTAGCGATATGCCTGCCCGCCCGCAAGATGGTGAGAGCATCAACCCGCCCATTGATCCACGAGTTGTCACCAATCACGCCGCAATCGCGCACCAGGAGCACGCCCGCATCGCGGTTGGCGTGAGCCTGAGCAAGCATCTGCTCGCCCGCGGTCTGCCCCTGCGGGCCTATCCCAATATGACAGTGAACATCCACCAGGCCGGGAGTTACCCATACGTCATCAAAATCATTAGCCACGCCCGCCCGGCTGAACTCACTACCGAGGTGGCGAATCTTCCCGTCTCGCACCTCAAACGTGCCGCTAACCCACTCGTGAGGGCCAGCGGTTGAACTCACCTCGCGCTCGCAACATGCCACATCGCCGGGCGTAAGGGAAAACTCCCCGACCTTCGGGGAGTTTTGCCAAAGTACGTGGCCAGAAAACCTCATTAGCCGCCAAATCCGCCCAGCATGCGCTTAACGTCATCCGGCAGATCATCCATTGTGGGACGAGGTGCTCCCTGCTGCACGCCAAACGCGGACCCCTGACGCTGTTCCTTTGGAAGCATCGCCTTCAGTTCCTGCTGGCGACGCTTCGCCGGATTGCCCGATACTCCGGACTTCGAGCGCTTCTTAGACTTCTTTGGCTGACGAGCGCCGGCCCGCTTGCCCGCACCCGGCAGGTTCCCCATACCTGGGAAGCCACCCATACCGGGCATTCCACCGCCGGCCCCCATGCGCTTCATCATTTCGCGAGCGGCCTCAAAGCGCTTAACCAACGAATTGACTTCCGCAACTGTGGTGCCCGAACCAGCCGCGATGCGACGCCTGCGAGAACCATCGAGCACCTTGACGTTGTTACGCTCAGCAGGCGTCATCGACCTCACGATCGCTTCGATGCGTGACACTTCCCGCTCGTCAAAGTTCTCCAGCTGCTCACGCATCTGCCCCGCTCCCGGCATCATTCCAAGGAGCTTCTTCATCGAACCGAGTTTGCGCACCTGCTGTAACTGGTTCAGGAAGTCATCCAGCGTCAGCTCACCCGACATTGCCTTGGCAGCAACATCCTCGGCCTCACGCTGGTCGATCTTCTTCTCAGCCTGTTCGATAAGGGTGAGAATGTCACCCATATCGAGGATTCGCCCAGCCATGCGGTCCGGGTGGAAACGCTCGAAGTCCTCCAACCCTTCGCCAGTGGATGCGAATAGGATCGGCTGACCGGTAACGCCACGCACCGACAGCGCCGCACCACCGCGCGCATCGCCATCAAGCTTGGACAGGACAACACCCGTAAATCCAACACCGTCGCGGAACGCAACCGAAGTTTGTACCGCATCCTGACCGACCATGGCATCTAGAACGAACAGGATCTCGTGCGGATTCACGGCGTTACGAATATCGCGCGCCTGCTGCATCATCTCTTCGTCAACGCCCAGGCGGCCCGCCGTATCGACGATTACGAGGTCGAATCCATTCTCAATCGCATGGTTGAGGCCCGAACGAGCAACCTGCACAGGGTTGCCCACTCCATTACCCGGCTCCGGGGCCCACACTTCAACACCGGCACGCTTACCAATAACTTCAAGTTGGGTGACAGCATTTGGACGCTGTAAGTCCGAGGCCACGAGGAGGACGCGCTTGCCCTCCTCCTTCATCCAGTGGCCTAGCTTGCCAGCCAGCGTGGTTTTACCAGCACCCTGCAAACCAGCGAGCATGAACACCGTGGGGCCGCGCTGAGCAAAGTGAAGCTCACGCGTTTCACCACCCAAGACCTCCACAAGCTGGTCGTGAACAACGCGCACAACCTGCTGGCCCGGATTCAGTCCCTTCGTCACGGTGATGCCGCGAGCTTCCTCACGAACCTTCTTAGTGAACTCGCGAACTACGGGCAGTGCGACGTCCGCGTCAAGAAGGGCGCGGCGAATCTCTGACGCGGTTGCATCAATATCCGCATCGGTGATCACGCCTTTGCCGCGAAGTTTACGGAAAGAATCTGTTAGACGATCAGAGAGGTTTTGAAACACGTTATTGATCCTGTTTTCGAAAAGTTACTGCATCCTACCTTAACCGATGAGGAGCTTAGCCAACGATTGCATCCACGAAGTCTTCGGAGCTGAATGGGGCCAGGTCGTCCGCACCTTCGCCCAAGCCCACAAGCTTCACCGGCACTCCAAGCGCCTTCTGCACCGAAACGACAATGCCGCCCTTAGCTGATCCGTCCAGCTTGGTAAGAACCACACCGCTCACGTCAACAACTTGGGCGAAAATCTCCGCCTGGCGCAAACCGTTCTGCCCAGTGGTGGCGTCTAGAACCAGTAGCGTTTCAGCGATTGGCCCCTGTTTTTCCATGACGCGCCTCACCTTGCCGAGCTCGTCCATCAACGTGGACTTATTTTGCAAACGCCCCGCGGTGTCCACCAAAACCACGTCCACCGCGTCCTCACGTCCGGTCTTTATGGCATCAAATGCGACCGAGGAGGGATCTGCCCCCTCAAGTTCAGAGCGAACAGTCCTCACGCCCACGCGCTCGCCCCAAGTGGTGAGCTGTTCGGCTGCCGCTGCACGGAAGGTATCAGCTGCACCGAGGAGTACGGACTTATCCTCTGCAACGAGAAGACGGGCCAACTTACCCACGGTTGTGGTTTTTCCCGTGCCATTAACACCAACCACGAGAACCACGGCAGGGTGTGTATCCGTCTCGGTCTGAACGGGCACAAGATTCAAAGAGCGGTCCTTGCTCGGATCCACGGCGGCAAGAAGCTCCTCGCGCAGTAGCGTGCGCACACGCTCCGGATCGGACGTGTCCTCAACCTTCACCTTTTGGCGCAGGCCCTGCATGATCTGATCCGTAGTGTCGAGGCCAAGATCAGCCATGAGGAGCGTGTCTTCAAGTTCCTCCCAGTCTTCCTCGGACAGATCACCGCGCGAAAGAATACCGAGGAGGGCAGAACCGATGCGTCCCGAACCGGCAAGACGTGAGCGCAGGCGATGCATGCGGCTGGGGGCCGACTCAGGTTGATCGAGTTCGCCTGCTGGAGCAGGCTCCTGTTCCAATGTGGAGGCAGCATCCGTTGGTTCGCTCTCAACAGTCTCCGGCTCGCCCTGGGTTTGTGGGCCTGCGGGGACCTCACTTTCAAGTTGTTCCGTCTCTACCCGGTCAGTTTCGGCTTCGGGCTTTGCCTCAATCTGCGGCTTGCGTGGCGCTGGTGGCAGTTCTTTATTGCGCGCACGTGATACCGCTACTGCGCCACCAACAGCCAGGAGTCCAACGAGGATCCACACCAAATACATGTTGGATCCGAGAAAATCTAGAAATGCGTCCATGCATTAATGATTACGCACCGGAGTGCCGTTCACCAATAATAAGCGCCACAAAATACCGTCGTGGCTACGTAAAAGTGACCTAGTCGTCAGAGGGAGTGGACCGCTGTTCAAGGCTTGGCAGTTCCTCTGCCCGCAAATACGCGGACCCCTCGCGCCCCTCTTTCTTAATCACAGCTTCAAGCGAGGACTTACGGGGCGTCACCGGATCTGGCTTTTGCCCTTCATTATCGGCCTGTTTCCACTCGCTCGTTGTCTTCTCGAGGTGAACCTGCCAGTCTGAAACAGATCTGCGAGTAACCAGAAGTACCACAAGGACGCCCACCGCAAGCGCAAGGATAACGGTCAGCGTGACGAAAATGAAGAAGGCCGGTTGTAGCACTCTTCTAGGGTGCCAGATCCAAACAGATACGCAATAGAAAACACGAATTATTACACAGTTGTGACCAACACACTACCGGCGGTCGGTAGCGACCACTCACCCGTTTGACTCTGCTCGTGCCTGCTTCGTGTCTGCCAGTTTTGATGAAACCACTTGCGTCACACCCGCACGCATAGTCACACCGTAGAGAGCGTCTGCGATCTTCATGGTCCTCTTTTGGTGCGTGATGATAATCAGCTGCGAATCCTGCTGCAGTTCCTTGAAGATCGTGATCAGGCGCGACAGATTAACGTCGTCAAGGGCGGCCTCAACCTCATCTAGCACGTAGAACGGGGACGGACGCGCCTTGAAAATGGCGACGAGGAGGGCGAGCGCGGCAAGCGAACGTTCTCCACCAGAAAGTAGGGATAGGCGCGTAATTTTCTTTCCCGCGGGGCGTGCTTCGATCTCAACGCCTGTCTCCAGCATGTTCTGTGGGTCCGTGAGGACGAGTTTGCCCGACCCTCCGGGAAAGAGGGTTGCGAACACGTGCGTAAACGCCTCTTGGGTGTCGAGGAAAGCCTGGGTGAATACCTCCTCAACTCGCTGGTCCACTTCGTCAACGATGCCCAGCAGGTCGTTCTTGGATTCCGTAAGATCACGTAGCTGGTCAACCAGGAACTGGTGGCGTTTAGAGAGAGCCTCGTGTTCTTCGAGAGCTAGTGGATTGATTTTGCCCAGCCGGTCCAATTCGCGTTTAGCGCTACGCAGGCGTTTTTCTTGCTCGACGCGCACGTACGGGTAGGGATCCTCTGCAACCACGAGGTTGTGCGGACCGAACTCGTCGATGAGTTGGTCAGCCTCAAGCGCGAGCTCGTCGCGTGCTCGCGTGACCGTGTGCTCGTACCGCAAGGCAACTTCCTGTAGCGCGATCTCATCGCGGTGCGCAGCGTCCGTGATTTCGAGCAGACTGGCACGAATCTCGTCCACCTCATGGCGAGCGCTTGCTGCCGCCTCGGATGCTTCGGTGCGTTCGCTCTCCGCTACGCGAAGCTGCTGACTGGCCTCTTCTAGTGCGGCTTCGGCAACGCGGATCGGAGCCGCGATCCGCTCACAAATGCCATTCAGGCGCTTATATTCGCGTTTGCGCGCAGCCTCGCGTCGTTCATATTCAGTGAGGTCAGAACGGGCTTTCGCAACTTGCTGACGCAGAGAACGAGCACGGTCACGCACTCGGCGCGCCGTTTCTTCGAGTGTTCGAATGTCGAGGCGGGTCGCAGTTTCTTTGGCACGCGCTTCGCGCGCTGCTTCTTCTAGCTGTTCTGCTTCTTCACGAGCCTGTGCGGGATCCGCAACCTGTGGGAGCGCCTGCGCCCCCGCCTGCTTAGCCTCGGCTTCAACGAGGCGCTCACGGGCGCGTTCCACGCCCTCTTCGATCTTTTTCAAAGTGGTGGCAAGGCGTTCTTGTTCCCCCTGCGCAGCCCGCAAACGAGAACTGGCACGCGCCCGCACCTCCATAGCCTTCGCCCGCTCTGAGTCGGCCTTGCGCAGAGCCTGCAACTGCTCGTTTGCAACCTTGAGCGAAGCGTCGTAACGCTCGCGCGCCTCCTTCAGTTTTTGCGAGACAGCCTCCACCTGCTCGTTTGCGGCGTCAGCGCGCCGGCTCGCATCCTCGTAGTCGGCGTGGCGAGCCAAAACCGACGCGTGGTCAGAACCCGAGGTGAGTACCGAAACCGGAGTGAAAACATTGCCCGTTCGAGTGGCAACCTTTGTCACCAGCGGATTTTCAAGGGCGCGAATGGCCTCCCTGTCGTCCTCGCACACCACCGCTCCGGCTAGCAGCGCGTTAATGAGACCTTGCACGCGCTCGCCCTGAACCACGTCAACAGCCCTGGTCCAGCCCTCGATAACTACCGGCTCCACGCTCTGTTCCAAAGCCGCGACCATTCGGCGGCGTCCGCCCGAGTCCACAAACTGTAGAGAAAGACCCAGGTCTGTGATCACCGCGGCATCGGTAAATGGATCCAATAGTGCGGTAATCGCATTTTCCCAACCCGCACTGGTAGAGATAAAACTGGCCAAAGACCCGAGGACCTCAGGATGCTCAGCATCCAGTAGCTCCGCGGTCTCGTCCGCCGGCTGCAGAGACTGTGCCAATGTGTCGCGCCGAGCCGTCCAGGTGGCGCGCTCAGACTGGGCTTCTCGCTCCTGCGTGAGCAAACGATCAACTAGGTCGCGCGCCTCATCTCGGGCCCGCACCGCGTCCTCATGCGCGTTCGCCATCTGATCGTCAGCCTGAACCTCTTCAAGGCCTTCCATTTCGGCGCTTGCGAGCTTCGTTCGCTCCGTGGCCTCCGCAACCGCATTTTTCATCCGGGTGGCTTCAGCAGCGCGTGATGCCAGCGCCTGTTTTGCCGCATTTACGTCACCAATCAGCCTGGCAATATGCTCGCGTCGGTTCGACTGCTCGGCTTCCAAATGACGCACCTCGTCGAGCGCGGTGCGCGCGGCGGCTTCGGCCTCTTCTCTGGCTTTGATTACATCGGCAAGCTTCTGTCCAGACGCCTGCACCTGTTCGAGCAGGTCCGCGTCCTCTTCATTTGCCTTTGCTGATTTTTGATCAAGATCCACGAGGTCGAAGTTTGGTGCGGGTAGCGGCTGCGCAACGCCTCGCATGCGTTCGTTAGAGACCGATGACAGTGTCATTAGCGAGGCGTGCGTGGTGGATAGCTCTTGCCACAACCGCGTGAGTTCCTGGGTGCGAGGGGTGCCGAGGCGAGCCAATTGCTCCGCCTCATTTAGACGTGCTTTAGCGGCATCCAACTGCTCGTTAAGCACCTTCTTGCGGGCGTTCGTTGCCTCTTCGCTGACTCGCCCCGCGTCGAGCCGTTCTTTCAAACTCGCGAGGTCATCGGCCAATAGTCGGGCTTGCGCGTCGCGCACCTCGGCCTGGATCACACCGGCCTTACGGGCAGTTTCAGCCTGTTTGGCTAGGGGACGCAACTGACGGTGAATCTCATTAGTAAGATCACGTACACGAACGAGATTGCCCTCCATCGACTCCAGCTTGCGCAGCGCCCGCTCTTTGCGCTTGCGATGCTTGAGCACGCCCGCAGCCTCTTCAATGAACCCGCGCCGTTCCTCGGGCCCGGCTCCTAAAATCGCATCCAGCTGGCCCTGACCCACAATCACGTGCATCTGCCGCCCCATGCCGGTGTCGGACAGGAGCTCTTGAATGTCTAGCAAACGCACTTGAGTACCGTTGATCGAATACTCGGACCCACCGCCTCTAAACAGCGTTCGCGAAATGGTGACTTCGGAGTAGTCGATCGGAAGGGCGCCATCGGTGTTGTCAATAGTTAGAGACACCTGAGCGCGCCCCAGTGGGGCGCGCTCAGAAGTTCCGGCGAAAATGACATCTGCCATTTGACCGCCGCGAAGGTTTTTAGCTCCCTGCTCGCCCATAACCCAGGCGAGGGCATCTACAACGTTTGACTTACCAGAGCCGTTAGGCCCGACCACACAGGTGATGCCGGGCTCAAGATTCATGGTCGTTGTCGAGGCAAACGACTTGAATCCACGAATGGTAAGTGTTTTTAGATGCACGCCTCAAAGTTTAGGCGAAAAATGAGCGAAAACGTTATTCTTTCCAAACAAGTTCGGGGAACCACAGTGCGATTTCACGGTCTGCGGATGCCGGCGAGTCAGAGCCGTGAACAATGTTCTCCACGTTACCGGTACCCCAATCTCGACCGAGATCACCACGGATGGTGCCGGGCGCTGCGAGCGTCGGGTTGGTGTTACCCATGAGGTTACGCATGCCTTCAATCACGCGATCGCCTTCAACGACCATCGCAACAACGAGATCAGACTGCATGTACTCCAGTAGATCCTTGAAGAAGTGCTTTTCCTTATGCTCGAAGTAGTGATCTTGCAAGAGCTCTTCGGAAGCGTGCTTGATCTTCAAACCCTTTAGTTGGTATCCCTTAGCTTCGATGCGGCGAATCACCTCGCCGGTGAGGCCGCGCCTGAAACCATCCGGCTTCACAAGGACGAGGGTGTGCTCTTTATTTGCATCGAGCTGTTCCGGACTAGGCATTTGCCTTCCTTTCCATTGACTTCCGTGTCAAAATCGATTCTACGACAATTTATCTTGACGTAAAGAAAAACCGGGTTGTTACCGCAGTTCCTCGGCCTGTTTGTCGGTGTTTTACTCCGGCATTGACTCAAGTTTTTGCACGAGGTCGCTTACAGCCCTCTGGGCGTCAGCGCCGCTAGCGCGCACGGTTACGGTCTGCCCCTGTCTAACGCCCAGTGCCATGAGCGACATGACTGAAGCTGCGTCTGCCCCATCGATGGTGACCTCCGCATCGTAGTCGCTAACAAAACGTGCGACGAGGGCAGCCGGGCGGGCATGCAGTCCATCCGGGTCTGCTATTGCAACCTCGGCCTCACACACGTCCTCCCCCAAGGGTTTTGTCTCCGACTCAGTGAAAGCACCCCACGTTTTAGCAGCGTCACGAACAGCCTTAACAACCCCCTCGGCGTCGGCGCCCTGCTGGGCTGCAACCGCCCCCGCTACCGCACCTTCAACCAGTGGGCCGTCGGCAAAATATGCCGGCTCGTCATCAAGAAAGTCGAGCACCGACTCAACCGTGAGCGTTGCCGAGCCGAGGTCGGTTAGCAATACTACGGGACCATCGGCTACGAGTTCTTGAACCGCAGCATCTACCTTGTCGAAGGAGGTGCCGATGTTCCCATCTTGAAGTCCTCCTGCCGCTCGGATCACGACGTCAGGAGCCATCTGTGCCGCGACTTCGGCCACGCCCTGCGCGAGTTTGTCCGAGTGCGAAACGATTACAAGGCTGACCTTAGACATCGATCGCCGCCACGGCTTGTTCAATGATGATTGCGGACGATACCGCACCTGGATCAAGGTGCCCAATGGAGCGCTCCCCCAGGTATGAGGCGCGCCCCTTCGTTGCCTTCAATGGCTTCGTAGCTTCAGCACCTTCTCGCGCAGCTAACGCGGCTGATCGGAGAGCTTCAACGCCATCCCCGCCCGCGGTAGCAACTTCACGCGCCGCCTTAGCCGCCGGCGCCCAGGCATCGACCATGGTCTTTTCGCCCTCTTGCGCCTTACCTCGCGTCTGAACACCCAGCAAAGCCGCCTCGAGGAGGTTTGCAACAGCAATCGCATCCAGATCCTGCTCGCCGGTTGCCGCCTTGGCCGCACGAAGGAACGCGGTTCCATACAGGGGCCCGGCAGCGCCTCCAACGGTACACATCAAGGTTTTGGCCACTAGTTTCAATACCGACTGAATGTCTTCCGTATCTGTGGCGGCGAGCGCTTTTTCAACCGCGCTGAAACCTCGATCCATGTTCTCACCGTGGTCGCCGTCGCCAATCTGGCGATCCAAGTCAATCAGTTCAAGACGCGCCCCCGCAATCGCCTCGACGCTCTTTTGGATCCAGGCCAAAGCCCAGTTCACATCTAAGCTCACTTGCTTACATCCCTTCTCGGTATCCCGCTGTTAGCGCGGGCGCGTCAAACAGCTCTAGCATTTCATCATTTACGCGCAGTAGCGTAAGTGAAGCGCCGGGCATGTCCAGGCTGGTCACGTAGTCTCCAACCAGCGTACGCTCAGCAACAATGCCATCAGCCTTGAGAAGCTCGTGGACCTTCCGGTTTACGATGTATAGCTCAGACAGTGGCGTGGCGCCCATCCCATTTACGAGGACGATTACGCGATCTCCTTGCGCAAACGGCAGGTCCGCACGTACCTTCTCGTACAGTTCTGCGGTGAGCGCGTCCGCGGTCTTCATCTCGGTACGACGGTATCCGGGCTCGCCGTGAATACCGATCCCCATTTCCACCTCGGTATCGCCAAGGTCAAAGGATGGCTTACCCGCGTGCGGAACCGTGCAGGGCCCAAGAGCCAGGCCCATAGAGCGCATGTTGTCATTCACTTCGTTGGCGATTCGCGTTACCTCGTCCAGGTTGTCGCCGCGTTCTGCCGCGGCTCCCGCGATCTTCTCAACCAGCATGGTGCCCGCCACGCCGCGCCTACCCGCCGTGTACAAAGAGTCTTCCACCGCAACGTCGTCGTTGATAATCACGGTGCGAACCTCAATATCGTCCATTTCGCATAGTTCAGCGGCGGTTTCAAAATTCAACACGTCGCCCGTGTAGTTCTTCACGATGTAGAGCACGCCTGCCCCGCGATCCACCGCGCGAGTAGCCGCCTCGATCGGGTCTGGAGTTGGCGAGGTGAACACAGCGCCGGGCACCGCTGCGTCCAACATTCCGTGGCCAACAAAACCACCGTGCAACGGCTCGTGTCCGGATCCTCCGCCAGAAACGAGAGCGACCTTGCCCTCTTCCTTTGGCTGTGCACGCAAAATATAGTCTGGGTCGAAGTGTACATCAACCAGATCGGAGTGCGCCAGCTGGAAGCCTTCCAGAGACTCGCGAACCACTTCATGCACGTCGTTTACAAGCTTTTTCATACTTCCTCCAAGCACGTCGGTTAGATTCAGGTCTCTCCAATTCTTACATACAAAAAGCGACCTGCACCACAGAATTGGAGTGCAGGTCGCCTTCGTTTAACGTTTAGTGCTTGATCAGATCTCGAGCTGCTCCTGCGAGCACCACAGAACCCGTAATAACCACACCGTTAGAACCTGCCGGATCAGGATTCAACTCAGCGCGTTCCACCGCAAGGTCAACCGCATCAAGTAGCGACGGCTCCACAAACACGCGGTCCTCGCCAAACACGTCCCTCGCGATCTGCGCGATTTCTTCCGTATTCATTGCGCGCGGCGTGTCCATCGAGGTAATCACAATATCCCCCACCACGGGCTCGAGTTCAGCCAGGGTGGCCTCGACATTCTTATCCGCCATCGCGGAATAAACCGCCGCAATGTTCGTGTAGTCAAACGACTCAGTGAGGGCCTGCGCCAATGCACGCGCGCCGTGTGGGTTATGCGCCGCATCCACCACAATCGAGGGAGAAGATCGCACAACCTCGAGGCGCCCGGGGGACGTAGCCATCCTAAACCCCTCTTCAACGATGCCCGGCTCCACTTCGCGGCCACCGTTGAATGCTTCGAACGCCGCAAGAGCCAGCACTGCATTCTCACCCTGATGCTTGCCAAAAAGCGGGATGAAAATGTCGTTGTAGAGAGCTGCTGGCGTCTGGATGGACACCACCTGCCCGCCCACTCCGAGCTGGGAAGAAACCAGATGTAGATCCTCACCTACAACGCGTAGCACCGCTCCAACCTCGTTCGCGCGATCGCGCAAAATCTCAAGGACCTGAGGGTCCTGCTTCGCCGAAATTACGAACGAACCCGGTTTGATGATGCCCGCCTTTTCGGTTGCGATCTCAGCAAGCGTAGAGCCGAGCCACTTTTCGTGGTCATGGGCAATGGGCGTAATTACGGCAACGTCCGCGTTGATCACGTTCGTTGCATCCCATTTTCCCCCCATACCAACCTCAACCACTGCGGCATCAACCGGCACATCCGCAAACGCGGCCAGCATCATGACGGTCAGCACTTCAAAAAACGACATCGCGGGGCCACCGCTACGCTTCGAGTGCTCATCAACCATCGCGAGGTAAGGAGCGACGTCCTCATACGCCGCAACAAACTGAGCCTGTGAAATCGGCTCGTCATTCACGCTGATCCGCTCCCGCATCGTGGTTAGGTGAGGGCTCGTGAACCGTCCCACCTTTCGGCCCGACGCTCGCAACAACGCACTGATCATGCGCGCCGTGGACGTCTTTCCATTTGTGCCAGTGAGGTGCACACTTCGATAGAGATTTTGCGGATCGCCGAGGATATTCATCGCCAGCTGCACGCGTTCAATACTTGGCTGAACTTTGTGCTCGGGCATGCGCGAGAGAATCTCGCGTTCAATCGCGTGGTAAACCGCCTCGGTCTCATCAGCCGTCGGGTACAGGTGAGTAGCTTCCTCATCTAGGTCGCTCTCGCTTGTATCCTCGCCACTCTCAGCGAGGTTAGGCGCGGCCATGTGCGCAGCCTCCATGACCTCCTTAAGGGAGGCGGAGACATCGCGATTCATGACCTCGTGTACAACCTGTTCAGGAGTGCGCTCGCCACCGCCCTCGGTGTGAGCAAACTCGTGGAAGATGTCGAAATCTTTCACTGCATTTTCACCACGTGAATCTCGATATCGTCACCGGCTTCAACGGTTAGGTCCAGTGTCAAGGTCTCAGCTTTCAACATGTCAGCGTGCTTTTCCACTACGCTAACGCGCTCAGCCGGCACTGCCAGGGTTAGCTTGATGCGATCTGCAACGTGCAGACCCGCGGCCTTGCGTTCATCCTGAACCTGGCGGATGAGGTCGCGGACAAAGCCTTCGCCCTCAAGCTCATCGTCGATCTGAGTATCCAAAACCACGAAGGATCCTGAAGATAGAACCGTTGCGACCTGGCCTTCTTCAGCCTCAACCTTCGTGCTTACCGACACGGCTTCGCCACCGAGACGAACCGGCTCGCCATCAACTACGACTCCGGGGAAGACAACCTCGTCGCCGTCCACCTGCCACTGCCCCTGCTTTTGCGCGGCGAAAAGCTTCGAAGTGTGGCGACGAACCTCGGCCGAGAACTCGCGCGGATTCAACTTAAGCTCCTGCGCAACGCGCAACCCGGATTCAGATGGCGTCTTCAAGGTCACGTTCTTCACGTTGATCTCCGACGCGATCAGGTCCGCGTAGCTCGAAAGCTCAGCCGCCCGCTCCGAGATGACCGTCAGGTCACGCAGCGGCTGACGCACGCGCAGCTTCTCGCCCTTACGCAAGCTGTGTGCAGCTGAGACAACCGAACGGACCTCGTCCATCGTGGCAACCAGCTCGTCATTCGCCCACGCGTCGCCGAGCTTCGGATAATCCTCCAGGTGCACGGACTCACCACCCGTGAGGCCGCGCCAGATTTCCTCGCTGATTAGCGGCAAAAGCGGCGCGATTGCGCGCATCATAACTTCAAGCGCGGTGTACATCGTGTCAAATGCAGCCTCGTCCTCCTCCCAAAAACGCTGGCGAGAAGTGCGGACGTACCAGTTTGACAACAGATCCAAATACTCACGTACATGGGCAGTTGCACCCGGGATAACATACGCATTCTGCGCTGCCTCTACCGCGAGCACGAGATCTCTCGTACGTGCAAGTAGGTAGCGATCCATTACCGGCAGATCAGCGACGACGGCCGAGTCCAGCGGAATAGGCTTTGCGAAGTATCCCTCTCCTCCGTTTGCCGCACCGGTGTAGAGAGCGAAGAAGTAGTACGTATTCCACAGGGGCAGGATCATCTGGCGAACCGTGTCGCGGATCGATTCCTCTCGAACGATCAGGTTGCCACCGCGAACCACGGAAGATGACATGAGGAACCACCGCATCGCGTCCGATCCGTACGTGTCAAACACGTGGTTAACGTTCGGGTAGTTACGTAGCGACTTCGACATCTTGCGGCCGTCATCGCCCAGCACAATGCCATGGGCAACAACGTTTTGGAATGACTGCCTGTCGAACAACGCGGTTGCCATCACGTGCATAGTGTAGAACCAGCCGCGCGTTTGCCCGATGTATTCAACAATGAAATCGCCGGGGTAGTGATTTTCGAACCATTCCTGGTTCTCAAACGGATAGTGCACCTGGGCAAATGACATTGAACCAGACTCGAACCAGCAGTCAAACACGTCGGAAATGCGGCGCATCATCGACTTGCCTGTTGGGTCGTCCGGATTAGGACGCACCAGCTCGTCGATGTAGGGGCGGTGCAAGTTATCGACCTTCACCCCAAAATCGCGCTCGAGCTCGGCGCGCGAACCGTACACATCCACGCGCGGGTACTCGGGGTTATCCGACTTCCACACGGGAATCGGCGCACCCCAGAACCGGTTACGCGAAATCGACCAGTCGCGCGCGCCCTCAAGCCATTTACCAAACTGGCCTTCCTTGACGTGCTCTGGAACCCAGTTGATCTCCTCGTTTCGGGCCAACATGCGATCACGGATCTTCGTAACTTCAACGAACCAAGACGATACGGCCTTGTAGATCAGCGGCTGCCGGCAACGCCAGCAATGCGGGTAAGAGTGCTCATAAGACTGTTGGCGAACCAGCACCGCACGCTCACCTTCAGGGCGGCGCGCTAATGGGCCACTGCCGTCCTTCAGATCCTGGATAATGGGGCGGTTCGCATCGAAAATATGCATGCCCTCATAGTCTTTAACTGGGGCCACAAACTTCGCACCGTCGTCAATCGGCACAACCGTCTTGATGCCGACTTCCTTACACACGTTTGCGTCATCTTCACCGAAGCCGGGCGCCAGGTGCACCAGGCCGGTGCCGTCGCTCGTGGTAACAAAGTCGGCGGCAATGATGTGGAACGCCTTGGGGCCAGGAATATCCTCATCGTTGATGAAGTAGTCGAAGATCGGAGCGTACGCGCGGCCCACGAGGTCCGAGCCCTTCAGCTGGGCAACAACCGGTGGTTCTTCGCCCAGCTCGCGCTCGTAGGAAGAAACGAGATCTTTCGCGAGGATTACGCGTTCACCGGCAAGCGGCCCTTCTTCGGGCTGCACGGTCACGTAGTCAACGTCTGGTCCAACGGCCACCGCGAGGTTCGACGGAAGTGTCCACGGCGTCGTAGTCCAGATAAGTGCAAGTTCACCGGTCTCTAGACGCAGGCCAACCGTTACAGTGTTGTCTTGACGCATCTGATAGACGTCGTCATCCATCGAAAGTTCGTGGTTTGAAAGCGGCGTCTCATCGTTCCAACAGTACGGCAGGACGCGGTGCCCCTCGTACGCAAGGCCCTTCTCATACAGGGTCTTGAATGCCCAAATGACAGACTCCATGAAGTCAATGTCAAGAGTCTTGTAGTCGTTCTCAAAATCAACCCAGCGAGCCTGACGAGTTACGTATTCTTCCCACTCGTTCGTGTAGCGCAAAACGGAAGTGCGGCACGCGTCGTTGAACTCCTTGATGCCAATGCCGTTCGGACCTTCGATCTCGTCCTTCGTCTCAATGCCGAGCACGCGCTGTGCTTCAAGCTCGGCCGGAAGACCGTGCGTGTCCCAACCAAAGCGGCGCTCCACACGCTTGCCCTGCATCGTCTGGTACCTACCAACGATGTCCTTTACGTAACCGGTTAGAAGGTGGCCGTAGTGCGGCAAACCGTTAGCAAACGGCGGGCCGTCATAAAATACGAATTCGTTAGAACCGGCCTCACCTGAAGGACGGATCTCAATGGACTTCTTGAACGTGTCATTTTCTTTCCAGTAAGCCAAAATCTCTTCTTCAAGGCTGGGGAAAGAAGGGGATGCTACGACGTCGCCATCACGATGGCGGGGGTAGTGGTTGCTCATTTGTTCCGTCCTCGTTCATCATTCGAGGACGTCTCCAACCCGGTGGGTTGGTGCGCGGTACCACCTCGCTTGCCAAATGCTTTGGCCGCTCGAACTGCTATCACGGGCTTACCCGTCCGGGTCTACTAGGCTACGCTGTTCTTCCGGAGGCTCATCGGTGATACCCGGTTGCCCGGCCGATTCATCGCCATTCGCCAGAAAGTATAGCCCGCACGCGTCGTCGATGAGAAAGCGAGCCGGTGTAATTCACCACACAGCTAATAAAAAAGATCCGACCGTTTGGTCGGATCTTTATCCGGGTGGCTGAC
>NZ_JRMU01000021.1:0-7432 GCF_000758775.1 Actinomyces sp. S4-C9
ATCCGGGTGGCTGACGGGACTCGAACCCGCGACGTCCTGGACCACAACCAGGTGCTCTACCAGCTGAACTACAGCCACCATCATTGCTTATGCAACGATAGATAACTGTAGCAGTAACGACGCACTAAACAAAACGCGCACCGCGTTGCCTCTACCACACCGCAGGGGCCAGAGAACCTCTTTTACCAGTGCGCTCGAACCGAAATCGCGTCAGCGAAGTTCCCGAGGGCCTCTGGCGAGGAGTCCAGGTAGAGCTGTGCGTCCACCAGGCCAACTTCCATAACCATGAACGAGCCTTCCCCATCGGGCACAATATCCACCCTGTTGAACAGGAACTGCTCGTCACGGCCCATGCGTTGCTTGACGTAGGCATGGAGGGCAGCGCGAATAGTTTCACCCCAACGCCACTCCTCCGGTGTTGCCTCGCGGGCTTTAACCAGCGTTTCCTGCTTGGATTCCATCGTGATCGAAGCATCGTGCAGCATCGGCTGTTTTTGAACCGCATGCGAAAGGAGTCCATTGAAGAACACCAGGGTGATCTCACCGTGCTTGTCGATCGCCTCCTGGTAGCGCTGCAACATCACGGAACGTCCCTCATCCAAAAGACTCATTACGTGACCAACCGCAGCCCTTCTCGAAGCGGGCTCTACCGCACAATAGCGGCCGATATCGCGCGCTCCCGAAGAAACCGCGGGTTTGATAACAAAATCCTGGAGGGCTGGGAAACGCGAGTGTACACGGTGCTTTGAAAGCTTCTTCTCAACATCAAGCCACGTAGTGGGAATGATTGGAAGCCCGAACTCTTCGTTCAAAATCTTCAAATAGTGCTTGTCCGAGTTCCACTCCAGAATGTCCGGGTGATTCAGCAGGCGCGGCACCGTCTTAGTCCATGCCAGGAACTCATCGCGCCTCGTCGCGTAATCACATACGGAGCGAACAATTACGAGACCAGCATCTTGCCAATCAACATCTGGGTCATCCCAGCGCTTAACCTGGGGATCACATCCTCGTTGCGCCAATTCATCCGGCAAGCCTTCCTCGCCAGGATAAAGATTAGGCAATTCAGAAGAGGTTACTAACGTCACGCGTGGCTTCATAGTTGATACTTTAACCATATTCGATCGATTTGTTTGCACGGATGAGAACACTGCTTGTTGCGCGGCGCAGATATTACGCCTAATGGCCCTACCATTTTGAAAACGAAGAACTAGAGCCGCTGCGTTCTAGCGTAACCCTATCGGACGCGCCAGGGCCTGCTGGATTAGATGCGAAACGAGTGCGGGATAATCTATGCCCGTTGCCTGCCACATCGCTGGATACATGGACCACGGGGTAAATCCCGGCATAGTATTCACCTCGTTAATCGTGATTTTTCCAGATTCTTCGTTGTAGAAGAAGTCCACGCGGGCAAGGCCCTCGCAACCGAGCACCTCAAACGCGCGCACAGCGGTTTCTCGAATCTGTTGTTCCGCGGCTTTGGGCAGGTCAGCTGGCGTAGAAAGCGTCACGACATCATGTGCCTGATACTTAGTTTTGTAGTCGTAGAAGCCATCTCGCGAGGCAACCACGATCTCACCGCACTTGGAGGCGCGCGCCCCCTCATTCCCAAAATCAAGGACGCCACACTCGATCTCGCGGCCTACCGTCGCGGCCTCAACAACTACGCGCGGATCAACCCTGCGAGCTTCTTCAATAGCGTCTTCAAGCATGTCCAGGTCCTCAACGTGAGTGATACCCAGCGAGGAACCGGCACGTGCGGGCTTGACGTACAGGTCCTGACCAACGCTTGCAGCCTGCGCCAGAGCGCGAGAGCGATCCCGCCTCCATTCACGGTCGGTGATCAGCGTCCACCGCCCCACCGAAATGCCGGCGCCAAGCAGGAGCGCTTTGGTCAAATGCTTGTCATTAGACACCGCCGAGGCCGCGACACCGCAACCCACGTAGCGCAGGTTAGACATCTCCATGAGTCCTTGAATGGTGCCGTCTTCACCGTAGGGTCCATGAAGCAGGGGGAACACTACATCAATGTCGCCCAGGTCAGTGGCCTCAATTCGTTCACCGGCAACTGCGCGCGGTTTCTCCACTACCCGCGGATTTCCGGTCCATAGCGCTACGGAGGACTCCCCAGCTTCGATCACCACACCTCGCCCATCAATCATTTCGTAGAGTTCGGGCTTAGCCGGCACGCGTACCCATTCACCATCGGGCGTGATACCGATTGCCAAGATCTCGTACCTCGCAGGGTCGATAGCCGCCATTACGCTGGCGGCCGTTGCGCAAGAAATCTGGTGTTCGCCGCTACGCCCTCCGAAAATCAGGGCTACGCGGGTTTTCTTTGGAGAATCACTCATGACCTTGACTTTACTTCAAAATAATCAAGTTCAATCAACTCTGACGCGCCTTCAAAAATATGTCGCGCGTTAGACACTGCTTGCAGTTCACCACGATTTTCATTTTCGAGGCCGGTAAGCAGGCTACTTGTAGATGAAGCCCTCTCTTGGGCGGGTTAGAGTAAGAAAAACGTAGCGATTGGAACTCACCATGAATAACAAAGTACGAGTCAGCGTAGCGCTAACCACCTTGCTATCGGCCTTGGCATTTAGCGGATGCAGCCAGGGCGAGGGCGCCCCTGATGCCTCTACGCCGGCAACTACTGAGGCCGAAACCTACCTGCCCACACCGTATGTGGACACGACGGCGGAAACTGTTGTTCTTATGGACGAGGCGGAATGGATTTCTGGACCATCTGAGCAGGTTGAAGGTACTTCAAACACTTCCTTGCTGGTCCACGATTTTCGCGTAGGTGTACATGAGGATTACTACCGCGTGGTGGTCGAGTTCGTGGGCCAGGGCGATCCTGGCTGGACCATTGGTTGGACCGACAAATCGGTTGAGCTCGGGCGCGGCGAGGCACTGCCAATTCCGCAGGGCAACGTGCTTGACATTATGATCCACGGCGCCACCTGGCCGGCGATTCCCGGAGCTGCCGAATACTACTACAACGGCCCCGCTGATAAACGGCTGGATGACAATGTCATCGCCTGGTTTGACGGCTCGTTCGAGTCTGAGACACACATCGCGGTATCAAGCGATAAACAGCGCGAATATCGAGTCTTTACTCTTGAAGAGCCCAAGCGGCTCGTGGTCGACCTACGCAAGTAGGGCAAGGTAAAAGGCTTTCCTGGCTCTTGCTTGCTGTTTCTACAACCAACGGGCAAGGCTTCTAAGTACCCGAAACGGGAGGGTATGCCTTGAGCTTTGGATCCCACCTGGTTTCGGGGGCTTTTTCCCTGCGGATTTCTTCGATCATTGAGGTGATGACTTCCTCCATTCGACGCGTCGCTTCTTTGACAGCCTCGTGATCGTTTTCATCCTGGTTCAGATCAGAGAAATCGAATGCGGGCCCAGCCATCACCCACGTGTCACGCCTACGCAAAGGGAACGAGTTCCTCCAACGATGCATGATCTCGTGGCCTCCCCAGTGCGCCAACGGAATTACAGGAACCCCGGTTGCGAGGGCAAGCCTAGCGGCTCCCGTCTTGAACTTCATGGGCCAGTGATCAGGATCTGTGGTGAGCGTGCCTTCTGGGAAGATAGCTACGGATTCGCCTTCAGCAAGCGCAATTTTCGCATTCTTGAGGGCGTCGCCAGCGCTGGAAGTTCCCCGACTTACCGGCACCATTTTTGCCCCGGTCAGCACGCGCCGAAGTCCGGGAACCCGGAACAGGCTGTCTTTAGCAAGAACGCGCACGGCATGTCCGGCATCAACAATGAAGTGAGCCACTACCACCACGTCATACTCAGTCACGTGATTCATGATGAGAATGAAGGGGCCGTCCTTGGGAAGGTTGTTTCGGCCGCGCCAATGCGGCTTGGTGGTTAGTTTCGCAACAGGACGCAGGACTTCAACCGCGACTTTATAGATACCAGTTGCCGGCTTACTCATCGCCTTCTCCTACATTCTTTCCGCATCGGCACCCAAGCGGCCAAGCTTGCTGAGGAAATGTTCGTATCCGCGGGCAATCACATCGATGCCATGCACGATGGACTCCCCCTCCGCCGCCAGAGCCGAAATGAGGTAGGAGAAACCTCCACGCAGGTCTGGAACTGTAATTTCAGCGCCGTGTAGCGGTGTAGGTCCAGAGATAACAGCGGAATGGTAGAAGTTGCGTTGCCCGAAGCGACACGGAGTGCCGCCCAAGCACTCACGGTAAATCTGGATTTCCGCACCCATCTGGTTAAGAGCCTTCGTGAATCCAAGACGGTTTTCGTAAACCGTCTCATGGACGATTGAAAGCCCCTTCGCCTGCGTCAAGGCAACAACCAGCGGCTGCTGCCAGTCGGTCATAAAGCCGGGGTGCACGTTTGTCTCGAGCACAATCGATTGCAACTCTCCACCTGGGTGGAAGAAACGGATGCCGGCGTCGTCAATTTCAAATTGGCCACCGACCTTGCGAAAGACGTTCAGGAACGTCGTCATGTCTGGCTGATGCGCTCCGCGCACGTAAATGTCTCCGTGCGTTACCAGTGCAGCCGAAGCCCACGAGGCTGCCTCAATGCGGTCAGAGATCGAGGTGTGTGTAAATCCGCGTAGCTCCGATACGCCCTCGATTCGGATCGTGCGATCGGTATCAACGGACAGGCTGGCACCCATCTTTTGGAGGACGTTTATTAGGTCCATGATTTCCGGCTCGATGGCCGCGTTCTTCAGCACTGTGATGCCGTCAGCCATTACCGCGGTCAGCAGGGTTTGCTCGGTGGCGCCTACCGACGGGAAAGGAAGCTTGATTTTGGCGCCGCGCAAACCATCTGGAGCGGTGATGCGAATGCCGTTATCTTCTTTATCTACCTGCGCACCAAATGCCCGCAACGCATCCAGGTGCATGTCGATTGGACGGTCACCAATACGGCAACCTCCCAGGTCGGGAATGAAGGCTTCTCCTAGACGATGCAGGAGGGGGCCGCAAAAAAGAATCGGAATGCGCGATGACCCGGCAAGGGCCTGAACTTCAGATACGTGGGCGACCTCGACGTTTGACGGGTCGAGTTCGAGGACACCGGCACCCTGGTCAAAATTAATATGCACGCCGTGCAGACCGAGAAGCTCAGAAACCAGGTCCACATCCCTAATTAGAGGAACATTTGAGAGCTTCGAGGGGGTTGTACCAAGTAGGCTTGCCACCATCGCCTTTGGAACGAAGTTCTTTGCACCGCGAACGGTGATGTCTCCCGTCAAAGGTTTGCCGCCCTGCAAACGCAAAACCGAGTCCATGGAAGCCTTTCTGCTTAATCTAGCTAGCTGAATTTATTATTATCCCTTGCACTAATCTATAACGCACGGCCTGCAGGCGTTCCATTACCCACACCACTATAGCCCCGTGTCTCAGCACAACCGCTCGCACGTTCATCCAACGAAAAGCCTCTTACCTGCACTTTTGTGCGGGCGATCATATCCAGGAGTTTGCCATCTCAATGATTGAGATGGCAAGATCGGTGTATGGATGAAAAAGCTCCCACCAGTGGCGTAGGCGTTCTAGATAAAGCCTCGCTTGTTTTGTCCGCGTTAGAGGCCGGGCCGGCAACGCTTGCCCAGTTGGTCTCAACCACTAAATTGGCTCGGCCAACCGCACATCGCCTTGCAGTCGCTCTTGAGTTTCACCGTTTTGTTGCTCGCGACATGCAGGGCCGTTTTGTTTTAGGCCCTCGCTTGTCAGAACTCGCATCGGCTGCTGGCGAAGATCGCCTTCTCGCATCAGCCACCCCTGTTCTGATCGCATTGCGTGATCACACGAAGGAATCAACACAGCTCTACCGCCGTCAGGGAGACCAACGCATTTGCGTTGCGGCAGCTGAGCGCCAGATAGGTTTGCGCGATTCCATCCCGGTTGGCGCCACGCTTTCCATGAAAGCAGGATCCGCAGCCCAGGTGCTCCTCGCTTGGGAGGAGCCGGACCGGCTTCACCGCGGCCTCTACGGCGCTTCGTTTAACGCGACCATGCTCTCTGCTGTTCGCCGTCGCGGCTGGGCACAGTCCGTGTCCGAACGCGAGATAGGCGTGGCGTCCGTTTCTGCTCCTGTTCGCGGTCCGGGAGGCAAGGTGCTTGCCGCTATCTCTATTTCGGGCCCCGTGGAGCGGATGGGACGTCAGCCTGGCCGCCAGCACGGCCCGTCGGTAGTTGCAGCAGCCAACCGTCTCTCAGACTTCCTGCGCCGCGCCGAAGAACTTGGCCTGTAGATCGCACTTAGCAAATGCGGATTGCCCTCGTTTCTGACCCGTACAGCCCGCGCGTTGGGGGGATTGAAACCCAGGTGCGCAATCTGGGCCAAGCCCTTGCCGCCGCCGGTCACAGCGTCACGGTGATTACAGCAACGCCCACAACCTCGCCGCGCGGTGATTTTACGGAGCTCGATGGCGAAGTTACGGTGCGGCGTCTGACTGCACATATCCCTCTAGATCTTCCGGTGAATCCATTTGCACGTGAGGCCCTGGAGCAGGCTTTGCCCTCGTTTGATGTCGTTCACGTTCACATGGGGTTGGTCTCGCCGTTCGCGCGCATGGCAGTACAGGCCTGTATTAAGACCGGTACGAGGGCGATCTTGACCTGGCACTCCCACCTCGGCGGTAGCACCTGGTGGTACGGCGCGGTCAATCCCCTGCCCGCTTGGGAGAGTGCCGGAATACGACTCACCGCGGTATCGGAGCCAGCTGCACGGGCAGTTGCCGCGGCAGCTCGGGGCAACGCTCAAGTAGCGGTGTTACCAAACTTGATTTTTGATGAACCCTGGGAGCAGGCGCGTCAAGCAGCTTTGACCCATTTCAACGAGGAGGCTACTTCTGCTCCCCTCCGAGTAGTAACGGCCACGCGACTGGCCCCGAGAAAACGGGTTCTACAACTTGCCGAGATCGCAAGGCGGGCGCGCGTGGACGTGCACGTGTACGGCGACGGCGGTCTGCGGCCTGCTTTGGCCCGGCCCGGACTTTCGGGTGGTCGCCTGCATCTGCATGGAAAGGTAATGCCCACGCAGTTGGCTGATGCGTATACGCGCGCAGAGGTTTTTGTGTCCCCGGTTGTTAAAGAGGCGTTCGGAATCGCGGCTCTGGAGGCCCGCGCGTGCGGTTTGCCCGTCATTTACCGCCAGGGCTCAGGGATTGAAGAGTTCATTACTCATGGCCGCGACGGCTTAGAAACCTCGAGTGACAAAGAGATGGCCGCGGCTCTCGCGATGCTCGCTAAACATCCGCAGCGCCTCAAGAAACTTCGCGAATACGCGCTTCAGAACCGCATTACCCACACTTGGAGCCGCGGCCTGCAGGCCTACCTGGAGCTGTACGAGGACTGGCGCAACTAGATCTTTACACCTCTAAGCGCACTGAACACTATGCGAAACAGGCACCCGGTAGCAAAAAAGCACCCGATTTCTCAGGTGCTGT
>NZ_JRMU01000022.1:0-38035 GCF_000758775.1 Actinomyces sp. S4-C9
GCGATTACTCGCTTTGAAACCTCTGACCTACGGTCAGGTGCTTCGCTGGGGTACCAGGACTCGAACCTAGACTAAATGAACCAGAATCACTCGTGCTGCCAAATTACACCATACCCCAAGGTAAGGTAGCTTCTTCGTGCGGTTTCCCGCTGACGGAAAGCCTTCACTAGGAAGCGCCAACAAGAAACTCTACCCGACGAAGCATCACCTTACAAAATCCGATCATCGTTATTTAGTTCACGTTCACGGATGCTACTGGGCGAGCTTGGCCTCCAGCTGGCGCAACCTTGCCAAGACCTCTTCCTCGCCCATAATTTCCATGGACTCAAACAGTGGCGGAGACACCTGTCGGCCAGAAATGGCGGTGCGTAGCGGCCCGAATGCAAGCCTAGGCTTGACCTGCATTTCATCAATGAGGCGGGCTCGTAACGCCTCTTCCAAAGATTCGACGGTGAACTCGGGCAGGCCTTCTATGACCTCTATACCCGCGCGCAGAACCTCACCAGCATTGTCCTTGAGCTTGCCCACAGCTTTATCTTCAAACTCGAGCACTTCGGTTTCCACAAAGAATGGGCCGAGCATGCCACCGACCTCGCCAAGTAGGCGAATGCGCGTTTGAATTAGCGGCGCTCCCTTGGTGATGATTTCCTGTTCACGAGCCGTAAGCGCATCAAAATCTTCAGCTGACACGTAGCCGTCGCGGTAAAGGAACGGCACGATGCGACGCTTGAAGTCATCCTCTTCGAGCATACGAATGTGATCGGCGTTAATCGCAATGGCCTTCTTCAGGTCGAAACGCGCCGGGTTGGGGTTCACATCGTGAATGTCGAACGCCTTCACCATTTCTTCAGCCGAGAAGATGTCTTCATCGGGGCTAATCGCCCAGCCGAGTAGGGCTAGGTAGTTCAGCAGTCCCTCTGGAATCATGCCGTTTTCGCGGTGGAGCAACAGGTTCGACTCCGGATCGCGCTTGGACAACTTCTTGTTGCCTTCGCCCATAACGTAAGGCAGGTGGCCAAACTCCGGCATTTGCTTTGCGATTCCGAGCTCGATGAGAGCGCGATACAAAACGATCTGACGCGGGGTGGAAGATAGCAGGTCTTCACCACGTAGCACGTGCGTAATGTCCATGAGCGCATCATCTACGGGGTTCACGAGGGTATAGAGAGGGTGACCATTTCCTCGCACGATCACATAGTCCGGAACAGAGCCGGCCTTAAACGTGATTTCACCGCGAACGAGGTCCGTGAAGGTAATGTCCTCATCCGGCATCCTCAGGCGGAGCACCGGCTTGCGTCCCTGTGCGCGAAACTCAGCTTTCTGATCTTCCGTAAGATTGCGGTCAAAACCGTCATAGCCAAGCTTTGGATCACGACCTGCTGCTTTGTGGCGCGCTTCGATCTCCTCTGGCGTTGAGAAAGACTCGTAGGCGTAACCAGCTTCTAGCAGTTTCGCCGCAACGTCTTTGTATATGTCCATGCGTTGCGACTGCCGGTACGGCTCATGCGGCCCACCCTTAAGCACACCCTCGTCCCAGTCCAGGCCAAGCCAAGTTAGAGAATCGATAATCTGATCGAATGACTCCTCAGAGTCTCGCTGGGCGTCGGTATCCTCAATGCGGAACACAAACGTACCCCCAACATGCCTGGCCCACGCCCAGTTAAACAGGCAGGTGCGGACCATTCCTACGTGAGGGGTTCCAGTTGGTGATGGGCAAAAACGAACGCGGACTTTACCGCCATTTATAGTATCCATGATGTCTCGATTCTACATCGTTTATCCGCCGGCTTTTCAACGTGGTTGCCACGCACCAAGTCTTTGACTTTCCGGCCCGTCCTTGCCCGTACCACTTGCGTTCGCAACCACCGTTGTCGTTATGGTTGTAGACGGAAGGGATTGCAATGACTGATTTTGATGCTTTTGACGAGGACACCGCCCGCGCCAGCGGTCTTTTGAAGTGGGAGATGCCGGGCGTGTCTGGCCATTGGGTTGCAGAGATGGACTTCGGCACCGCTCCGATAGTTGAAGAAGCCCTCGTGAGCGCCATTAAGAGGGGTTTTCTAGGCTACATGCCACAGGAACTGTCCGACCGGGTTAAAGACGCCACCGCGAGTGTAGTTGGCCGCCGCTACGGCCTTGAGGTTGAAGCCGAAAATGTGCGGTTGGCATCATCAGTGCTCGATGGCTTGAATGCGATCCTTGGCCACATGTTGAAGCCCGGCTCACGGGTGATAGTCCCAACCCCTGCGTACATGCCGTTTTTAACGCTACCGGGCAAGTTTGGCCACGAGGTTATCGAGGTTCCTTCCGCGATTGTCGATGGCATGTGGCAACTCGATTTTGATGGCATAGAGGCCGCGGCTAAGAATGCTGATCTGCTTATTCTTTGCAACCCGTGGAATCCGACAGGTAGGGTTCTTACCGCCTCTGAGCTGACGCGTTTAGGGGAGATTGCGACTCGTCACGACCTGCTTGTGTTCAATGACGAGATTCACGCTCCGCTGGTTACAACCCCCTCTTCCCATATTTGCTTTGCCGGCCTGGATCAGGCTTTTGCTGACCGGACGGTCACCGCGGTTGCAGCGTCGAAGGGTTTTAACTTGGCGGGGCTGCACTGCGCGCAAATGATCACAACGGGGCAGATGACTAATAGGTTCGAGGCCGCGGCTGCGTGGCTGAATCATCCGACACCGCTCGGCGCTCTGGCAACAACAGTCGCATACGAAGAAGGCGAGGAGTGGCTGAGCGAACTAAATGCCTACCTGCGGCAGAATGTGGCCTTAATCGATGGCTTGTTGGAGGGTTCCTCGCTCAGTTGGGCTACGCCGCAGGGAACCTACATGGGGCTGATTGACGCATCTAAGCTCGGCGTACAAAATCCGCAGGAGTATCTGCTTGAAGAAGCGAAGGTTCGTACGACGCCTGGCAATGCCCTCGGTAAAGGTTTTGAGCAGTATGTGCGGTTCGGTTTCGCGTCCTCCACTGGGGTAGTGCGCCACTCAATCGAACGCATGACAGCGCTGTCTGCTTAGGGACCCGGTTCACCGCAAACGCGCGTTGGTTTTGCGCGTGGCGGTGGCGGTCCACGGATCTTCGGGCCACGGGTGTTTTGGGTAGCGTCCGCGCATTTCCGCGCGCACCTGCGAGTAGGTTTCGTTGAAGAATGTTTCCAAATTCGAGGTGATGGCCAACGGCCGTCCGGCGGGCGATAGAAGTTCGAATGTGAGCGACTCTCCCATCACCGTTGGTACTTTCTTGAACCCGAACGTTTCTTGCAGTTTTACACGTACGGTTGGGCCTCGCTCCGGGTCAAAAACGATCCGCGCACGATTGCCGGAGGGAAGTTCGATCGAATTTGGCACCAGCTCGTCTAACTTTGCTATCTTGTCCCATCCGATCAGGGTTTTCAGTCCGTTAGTGACATCGATTTGCGCCAGCGGTTTTCCATCAAGGAGGTCTTCCCACCACTCTCCAAGTAGCTCATCTACCGACTTTGCGAGTTGCTGGTTGGAAAGTTCTGGCCAAGACGCGTCCCGCGCGCTGATGTACCTGGCTTTATTCACGAGGTCAAGGCCCGCTGCGCCTAGCTTGAATAAGTCCAGGCCCCTCTCCTCGAGGG
Source organism: Actinomyces sp. S4-C9 (assembly GCF_000758775.1). NCBI lineage: Bacteria > Bacillati > Actinomycetota > Actinomycetes > Actinomycetales > Actinomycetaceae > Actinomyces > Actinomyces sp. S4-C9. Next base: position 3,620 of record NZ_JRMU01000022.1, read on the forward strand.
CGGTTGCGAGCACCTTTCGTGCTTCCTCAATCGTCGGTTGCACGCGTCGGCGTCCAAGCTCGATCTGCCCCAACCGTTCAGTGCAACTTGCAGTAATCCGCCCTCCCGTAAGCTCGGTCACGACCTCGGATCGCAACATTGGCTTTGCGATCCAACGCGCCCATTCCGGCTGCAGTGGAGCCCCCACGGTCACGTTTGTAACCCCGCCTGTTGTGAGCACGCCGCCGACCGCGATCCAGGGTTCAAAACTGAGCGGGGACGTAGCATCAACGCCAAATCCTGTGCCGGAAGCCGCGAGGAAGCGTCTTTTCTGACCGTCTTGTTTATCCCGCTGTTTCGCAATCCGGCCTGGATAGGCCAGACCAATCACAACACCGGGCAGATCTACTTCATTTAGTGGAAGGTCTGGAGAAGCAGATCCATACGAGGGCGAAAACTTGGAAGCGATGGACTGAAATCTGCGAACATCGGCTTGCGGCACCTGATTCAGCACTTTTGTAATATCGGCGCTTTCCGACCTCGTTTCGGTGGCTAACGCTGCAACGATCCGCGCCACGGCTTGCTCCTGCCCGCTCCACCTACTGGCTAGAAGGAGGGCGCGCCCCATGCGCGGGTCTGCCGGAACCATCGCCAACATGCGTCCCTCGTTTGTTATCTGCCCGCCGGCTAGAGCGCCGATACCTTCTAGGGTGGTTTCCGCTCGAGCCAACCCGGGCGCGGGGAATGGCGAAGGCAAGCGCATCTGCCCCGGCTCGCTCCAGGCATGCGCAAGTAGCGCGGCTTCGGTTAGGTCCCCGCTTTCAATCTGCGCGGTGGAATACTGCGTCATTCTTGCAAAATCAGTTTGCGAGTAGCATCGGTACACCACGCCGGGACCTGTACGATTGGCGCGGCCACCGCGTTGGGTTGCAGAAGAACGAGATGCTCTGACCGTTACCAGTGCAGCGGCCTCGCGACGCACATCAAACCGCGGGCTACGCGTCAGCCCGGAGTCAACCACGCAGTTGATGCTCGCAACCGTTAGCGACGTCTCCGCAATATCAGTTGCCACAATCACCCGCGCTCCCGGCGCGAGCGCCTCGTCCTGTTGTTGCGTTGTAACGCCGCTATGCAGAGCGAACGTGCGGATCCCGGCACCCCGGATCATTGCGGCCACGTCCTCCACGTTGCGAATCGACGGGGCAAAAACGAGGGTGGCTCCATGGTGTTCAAAAGCCTCAACCGCAGTAGCCGCAAGGTGGCTTAGGAACTCCGGGCTGGCCCCTTGCGAATCAAGCGCTGGTGCAGATGCTGGCCTCCACACTTGGCTCAGCGGATACGGATCGCCCGCAACCTCAATTCGGTCCGTTTGCGCTGAACTCGCCAGCAAGGCGTGGAACCTATCCACATCCGCCGTTGCAGACATTACTCCAAGCAGGAGGTCATCGCGCATATCTGCGATGTCGAGCGCGAATGCGAGGGCGAGGTCTGAATCGATGTGACGCTCATGCACCTCGTCTAGCAAGAGGGCATCAACGCCGGTTAGATCAGGGTCAGCGAGGAGGCGGCGAAGCAAACTACCGGTAGTTGTGAACTCGATCCGCGTATGTGCGCTGATCTTCCGGTCCGAACGCATCGTCCAGCCAACCGCGCCTCCAGGCTCTTCCTCCAACAAAGACGCCACATATTTTGCCGCTGATCTCACAGCCACCCTGCGCGGCTGCGCGATCAGGATGCGCCCACTCGAACCTTGCTCATCGAGAAGATGACGAATGAGCAGCGGCGCCAGCGTAGTCTTACCCGAACCGGGGCTAGCAGATAGCACGAAGCGGCGCCTGCCTAAAACCGCTGCCGCAATATCGTTTTGCGCTGAAGTAATGGGTAGACGCGAGTTACTGAACGCCGCGATAAAGTTCAGGTTGTTACCTCGTCACAAAGTTCGCGAGGCTACCAATGCCCTCGATCTCACATTCCACGCGGTCTCCTGCTTCAAGAGGCCCAACACCAGCAGGGGTGCCCGTCATAATGACGTCACCGGGCAGGAGTGTCATAACCGACGAAATGTACTCAATCAAATAGGGCACGTCAAAAACCATGTCACGAGTATTGCCCTGCTGCACCACTTTGCCATTTACTCGCGTTTCAATATTGAGGTCATCAATATCTAGTTGCGGATCTACCGTGATCCACGGGCCCAACGGGGCGGATGTGTCGAATCCCTTCGCGCGGGCCCACTGTCCGTCGATTCGCTGCGCATCACGCGCGGACACGTCGTTCGCAACCGTATAACCAAACACGTAGTTGAGAGCGTTTTCTGCGCTTACGTCTTTACACAGCGTGCGAATAACCACGGCCAACTCGGCCTCGTAGTGGACTTCACGGCTCCACTCAGGCAGAACAATCGGATCATCCGGACCGATCACAGCGGTGTTTGGCTTGAAAAAGATATTCGGATGGTCCGGCACTTCCCCACCCATTTCAGCCGCATGGTCGCGGTAGTTTTTTGCAACAGCAACGATTTTTGAGCGAGGAATCACCGGGCTGAGTAGGCGCACCTCGTCGAGTTTAAAGACTTCGCCGGACGGCTCCACTCCTTGAAAAAGCGGGTCTCCTTTGAGTCCTTCGATACGGTCCGCTCCCTCAGCAATGGCTCCATATCTGGGGTTTGCGCCCGCACTAAATCTTGCTACTCGCACTGGGTCCTCCTAAACCTTGACGCCCTCAGTGTAGCTATACCCAGATATCCTTGTCGGCTTGCTTTTCAAGTTCGGGGTATTTCGCAATCTTGAAGCTCATGTCATCGCTGTCACGCAGCTCGTTCCAGTCTTGCAATATGGTTCGTACAACTTTCATTAGAGCAATGAGGGCCAGCAGGTTAATGATTGCGCCAAGCCCCAACAGAAGGTCCGACACCGCCCACACCACCGGGAGTTTCACGATCGCGCCGAGCGAAGCCACGATGACAGCCACAACCCTGAATCCGAAAGAGATGTACTTATTGCGAGTGAGATGATCGAGCGCGGACTGACCGTAGGAATAAGCGCCGTACGCCGTGGTGTAACCAAAAATGAAAATGATGAGCGACATTGGAAGAGCCATCCAGGATCCCAACTGCACGCTCACTGACTGCGCGGTTAGCGAACCAGCCAATTCAGGATCCATGCCGGCCTCGTACAATCCCGATGTGAGGATCAAAAGCGCGGTAACCGTACACACGATGATCGTGTCAATGAATACGCCAAATGCCTGCAAGAAGCCCTGCTGTGCGGGGTGAGCCACGGTTGCAGAACCGGCCGCGTGAGGCGTGGTACCAAGCCCGGCCTCGTTGGAGAAAAGACCGCGCCTAGCACCATTTACGAGGGCGATGAAGATGCCACCCAGTATGCCTCCGGCAATCGGGCCAAAGCCGAACGCTGATTTAACAATCAAAACGAGGGCCGCGAGAGCAGCTGCCGGGTTAAGAATAATCACGACGATGGCGACGAGAATGTAGACGGCAGCCATTATCGGAGCCAGGTACTCGGAGGCGCGTGCCACCGACTTAATGCCACCCAAAATGACAGGGGCCAGAAGTAGGAACGTGAAGAGCATTGTGGAATACGGCGAAATATCGTGATTTGCACTGAACGTTGCCGCTACAGTGTTGATTTGCACCATTGGCACCGCGAGACCAGAAGCCACCACGGAAATAACTGCAAAAATAATGCCGGCTTTTTTCCAGCCCAGGCCTTTACGCATGTAGTACTCGGGCCCACCGCGGAAGACGCCATCGGGGTGTTTTTCCTTAAACACCTGGGCGAGCACGGATTCCGCGAACGAAGTTGCCATACCAACCAGGGCTACTATCCACATCCAGAAGATCGCGCCCGGACCTCCCATAACAAGAGCGAGGGCAACGCCCGCGATGTTACCAATGCCAACGCGCGTGCCAATACCTACCGCGAAAGCTTGGAAAGATGTCACGCCCTGCAGAACTTGAGTTCGAGAACCCGAGACCGAATGAAAAATGTCTCTTGCGTTCTTTATCTGCGGGAAACCAAGATAAACGGTGATTGCTATACCTACTCCTATGAGCAGGAATACAAGCACCCACGAATACAGCATATTTACAGACCAAAGAAGCGCGTTTTCCAGCGCAGCGCCTATCGAGGCAGTTTTCATCACAGGACTCCCGGAAGAGAAACATTTGGGATATGTACAGATATTACTAAGCATTGAGTAAAAACAACAAAATATCCCCTATTTAAAACCAGAGGCTGGACGTTTCAACGCTTTTCCACCCTGTTTCGAGCAACTCACTTACCCCTTCTAGGTCCGGTAAAATTTTTGTCCCAAGTTTTTGAGACAATCACAGCATGAGCCCAGTGTTGAATGAACTCCTCGACGACCTCGAAGATAGTGGGAAGCTTAATGACCCCGACGCCTTGTACGAGGCGTTTTGTTCGTGGGCAGAGTCGGGCGGGCGGCCGCTCTATCCACATCAGGACGAGGCATTTATTGAGCTACTAGGAAACAACCACGTAATTGCGGCCACACCGACGGGCTCGGGAAAATCACTGATCGCTCTTGCCGGCCACATCATCTCTCTGGCTCGCGGGGGCAGATCGTATTACACAGCTCCACTCAAAGCACTGGTGTCAGAGAAGTTCTTTGACCTCGTATCCCTATTTGGTTCACAAAATGTAGGCATGGTCACCGGGGACGCATCGGTCAATGCAGATGCGCCAATCATTTGTTGCACAGCCGAGATTCTGGCCAATCAGGCGCTGCGAGAAGGCGACGACCTCGATGCGGACATGGTGATTATGGATGAGTTCCATTTTTACGGCGACCCACAGCGCGGATGGGCGTGGCAGGTACCCCTGTTAGAACTAACGAAGCCGCAGTTCGTTTTGATGTCTGCAACGCTTGGCGACGTCTCTTTCTTTGTGAAGGATCTAGAGGAACGCACCGGGCGCTCAGTCTCGGTGATTGATGATGCGAAACGCCCCGTTCCCCTCGAAATGGCCTACACAAAGTTGCCGCTGGCAGATTCGGTTGCGGAGCTAATCGAAACTGGCAAATATCCGATTTACATCGTTCATTTTGGGCAAAAAGCAGCCATGCAGACCGCGTCTAATCTGGCCACTCCAAATCTCATTTCTAAACGTCACCAAGAGCGCATTAAAGAGGCTACGACTGATTTCCGTTTCGGAAAGGGGTTTGGCCAGATTCTGCGCGGCCTATTGCACCGGGGTGTAGGCGTTCATCACGCGGGAATGCTCCCCCGTTACCGCAGGCTGGTAGAGCGCCTAACCCAGCAGGGGCTCCTGGCGGCGATTTGCGGCACCGACACACTGGGCGTCGGCATTAACGTACCGATCACCACCGTGCTGATTACCTCACTGGTCAAGTTTGATGGACGCCGCGAGCGCCACTTGAGTGCACGTGAGTTCCACCAGATTGCCGGGCGCGCGGGCCGCGCGGGTTTTGACGAAGTGGGCTGGGTTGTTGTCGAGGCGCCCGACCATGTGATTGAGAATCGTCAAGCTGAGATTCGCGCTGGAGATGATCCGAAGAAGCTTAAGAAGATTGTTCGCAAGAAGCTCCCCGAGGGGCGGGTTGGCTGGTCCGAGTCCACGTTCGAGCGTTTGCAGTCTGCCGAGCCCGAGGCTCTGCGCTCACAGTTTGAGTTCACGCATTCAATGGCGTTAAATGTGCTGGCTAATCCGAAAGCTCCCACCGAGCATCTGTTATATCTAGCAACGCACAATCACGATGATCTAGGCGAATCCAATCCGCATTTGCGGCGACTCGGACAGATCTACACATCGCTACGCCAAGCCGGAGTTGTCGAGAAGCTCTCTTCAGAAGATGCACGCGCGGCCGGTGTTGATCGACTTCGCCTGATGCGGGATTTGCCTGACGATTTTGCGCTTAATCAGCCGCTCTCCCCCTTCGCTCTAGCCGCCTTAGATTTGCTAGATGCGCAAGCGGATAGTTTTGCGTTGGATGCAATCTCGATAGTCGAAGCCGTGCTGGAGGATCCGCGTCCCCTCCTGTTTGCACAGCAAAATGAAGCAAAAGGGGAAGCAGTTGCCGCGATGAAGGCAGCCGGAATGGAATATGAGGAGCGCATGGAGGCGCTGGAGGACGTGACTTGGCCGCGCCCTCTGGCCGAACTGCTGGAGCCCGCATTCCACACGTTTGTGCAATCGAACCCGTGGGTGGGTGATTTGGAGCTTTCACCAAAGTCGGTTGTGCGCATGATGATTGAGAATGCAATGACGTTCTCAGAGTTGGTCTCCCGCTTTGACGTCTCCCGCTCCGAGGGCGTTATTCTGCGCTACCTGATGGATGCTTACCGGGCATTACGGCAGATTATTCCAGACTCGCTGATGAATGATGAGCTGCGCGAGATCATCGAGTGGCTCGGCCAGTTGATCCGCGCGGTTGACTCCTCGTTAATTGACGAGTGGGAAGCGCTTTCTAACCCAGATGCCGCGGTGATGGAGTCGGGGGAGTCCGGGGCTGAACGAGCATTCGGCGCAGCGGAGGACGGTAGCGTCTCAATCACAGCCAACCCGCATTTCTTCCACCAGCAGATCCGAAACGAACTGTTCAAACGGGTGGACCGTTTTGCCCTCGACGATCTTGACAGCCTGACTGATTTTGCCGATTCTGACGGCATTGAAACCTGGAGCGAAGCCCGGTGGGAAAACGTTTTAGACCGCTATTACGCAGAATATGACTGGCTTGGAGCAGGCCCCGAGGCGCGGTCAAAAGCGCGATACTCGTGGACGGCCAGCCCGCAGGACGCGGATTTGGCAAGCGCGGGTGTAACTGATCGCCTGATTGAGGCTAATGCGGGCTTGCTGCAGGCGGGCAACATTTTAGTTACATACACGTTCGAGGATGAGCAGGGTGACGGCGACTGGAGGCTGGTTGCTCTGGTTGATGCCGAGCTCTCGGCTGACGAAGATAAGCCCGTCTTCCGCCTACTTGACGTAGGGCCGAGGTAGGCAACTTGGCGCATAGAACAGCCGGCTACCGAATATCTTCAACTGGAAGACCCGGTAGTCGGCTGCGCATTGGTTCCGCCGTAGTACCCGCGTATTAGGCAAGCACTCCGTCTTGCCCATCAGTTGCCACGATCTTCTTTCCAAACGGGAAGCAGGTTACCGGAATGAGTTTCAGGTTGGCGATTGCCATTGGAATGCCGATGATCGTGATAGCAAGGGTGAACGCGGTGGCGATATGCCCGATAGCAAGCCAAAGGCCCGCAATCAGGAACCACACGACGTTCATGAGCGCAGAGCCCACTCCAGCTCCCGGCTTCTCCACAACTGTGCGTCCAAACGGCCAGATCACGTAGGCAGCCATTCGAAATGACGCCACACCTGCGGGGATCGTAATGATCGGAATGAAGGCAAGCAGGCCGAAAAATACGTACATTAGCGCCAGTTCGATACCTGCGAATATGAGCCAGATGATGTTTAGGATTGTGCGCATTGTTTACTTCCTTGCTCCAAAAATTGCAGACCCCATTCGAACTCGCGTGGCACCTTCAGCGATTGCAAGCGCGAAGTCGGAAGTCATTCCCATTGATAGTTCGCTGGCATTTTGAAGTCCGGGCAACTTCAGAGCCCGATCACGAATTTCGCGTAGGTCAGAAAACGACTTGCGGATCACCACCTCGTTGGTGGTATGAGCTCCGATGGTCATAAAGCCGATGACGCGCAGGTTTTCCAGTTGCGCAATTTGCTGCGCCACGTCAATGGCTTCTTGCGGCTCTGTTCCAGATTTGGATTCTTCACCCGAAGTATTTACCTGAATCATGACGTCTATGCGCCGGTCATGGACCCTCTTATTAATTGCCTCGGCTAGACGCAATGAATCAACCGTTTCAATCTGATCAACCACCCGCAGGGCCTTGTTGATCTTGTTGGTCTGGAGCGGTCCGATCATGGTGGTGGTTAGATTAGCCAGGCCCAGCCCGCGCAGGTACGGCGTGGTCACTTCGGCCTCTTGAACGCGGTTTTGCCCCATGAGGACGGGACGGCCAAGCTCGATGAGGGTGCGCGCCGCGGCTTCGCATTCCTCGGTACTGCGAGTTTTGATAGCAAGTTCCAAGTCGACGTCGCTGGCCGGACGCCCCGAGGAGGCAGCAGCATCCTCCATCTGAGCCAGAATCTGCTCGATGTTTGTAGAAATGTGCGTCATAATCATAACTATTGCCTACGGGAGGCGCTTCACCCACTCCGGTGTGGAAAACTTGGTACGCGCCCTTTCTTTAGCGGTTGCGATGTCAGTCTCGGTGATTTCACCGGGTGTCGCGTTGTACTTCGCGCGGAAGTGATCCAGGAATACCTCGATGATGTCTTCGCGCGCCATGCCGGTTTGCGACTTCATAGGATCAACGCGTTTAATCGCGGAGCGGGTACCTTTATCTTTGAGCTTTTCCTTGCCAATCCGCAGGGTTTCAAGCATTTTCACCGTGTCAATGTCGTAGGCCATCGTTACGTGGTGAACCATATACCCGTTGGCAAACCGCTTCTGGGCCGCGCCACCGATCTTTCCCTTTTCTGAAGAAATGTCGTTGAGCGGAATGTAGAAGGCCTTCACCCCAACTTTTTCGAGGGACTCCATGCACCACTCGTCAAGGAACGGGTAAGACTCTTCAAACGAAAGCCCATCAACGAGGCCGGTGGGGATCACCAGTGAGTAGGTGACACAGTTTCCCGGCTCCATGAACATGGCGCCGCCTCCGGTGACGCGGCGAGAAACCACGATGCCATGCTTCTTGATACCGTCCTCATCGATCTCGTTTGAGTACGACTGGAAGGAGCCAATTACAACCTGGGGCGCGTTCCACTCCCAGATACGCATGAACGGTTTGCGCCGGCCCGCAGCCACGTCCTCCACGAGTGTTTCATCCATGACAACGTTGAGCATTGGATCGATTGCCGGGCCGTGGATTACTTCAAAATCAATATCGGACCAGTCCAAGGCCTTGCCAAGCGCGCGGCGCACAGCTATTGCAACGCCGCGCGTGGTGAGGCCAAACAAAGTATCTGTAGGAAGCACTACCGCATCTAGCGCAGCAGTGATTTCGTTCGCGCTGGAATGCTCTGCGAGGCCTTCGAGCGCCGCAGTCATGCGAAATAATGCTTCATCGGGTTCGAGGAAGAAGTCACCGGAGATACGAACGTTTGCAAGCGCTCCATCTGCAACGTCTAAATCAACAACAACAAGTTTCCCGCCTGGAACCTTATATTCACCGTGCATATTTCCATCTTATGTAGCCCCGGCCAACTCTCCTAACGGAGGGCTTTGCGCGGACGGGGTTTTGGTCACTGTTCGGTATGCGAGTGGGCGCGCCGCGAAAGTAGCAACCAAAATATGCTTGAGGAAACACGGAAAGGGTTAGCGATGGCTTTTGCGCTACGTTCAAATACTTCAACAGCAGGGCGAAACATGGCTGGGGCCCGCGCACTCTGGCGCGCCACGGGCATGGAGGATTCTGACTTTGGCAAGCCAATCATCGCAATCGCGAACTCGTTTACACAGTTTGTTCCCGGTCATGTGCATTTGCGCGATGTAGGCAAGATTATTGCAAAGTCCGTGGCTGAAGCGGGCGGAGTATCAAAAGAGTTCAACACCATCGCTGTCGATGACGGTATCGCGATGGGACACTCGGGCATGCTTTATTCCCTGCCCTCCCGCGAGGTGATTGCGGACGCGGTTGAATACATGGTGAACGCGCATTGCGCCGATGCCCTCGTATGCGTTTCGAACTGCGACAAGATCACGCCGGGCATGCTACTAGCTGCACTGCGTCTTAACATTCCTACCGTGTTCGTCTCGGGTGGCCCCATGGAGGCCGGCAAAAACATTGATCCGAATGTGATCTTGGGCGACTCTAAAGAGGGGCATGGCAACCTCGTCACCGTCATGAATGCAACGGCTGACGATGCGGTTTCGGATGCGCAACTACTTGAGATCGAAAAACTCGCGTGCCCGACGTGCGGCTCGTGCTCCGGCATGTTCACGGCCAACTCGATGAATTGTTTGACCGAAGCCCTCGGCCTATCACTGCCCGGTAACGGTTCAACACTTGCAACGCATGAGGCTCGCCGCGGCCTGTTTGAGCGCGCAGGAAGCCTCGTGGTTGAACTCGCGAAGCGTTATTACGATGGCGAGGACGAGTCTGTGTTACCCCGCAGTATTGCCACTAAGGATGCTTTTGAAAACGCAATGAGCCTGGACATGGCAATGGGAGGATCATCCAACACGGTTCTTCACTTGCTGGCAGCGGCTCGCGAGGGCGGCGTTGATTTTGACATGGACGACATTGGCCGGCTGGGAGATACCGTGCCAACGCTTTCGAAGGTGGCGCCAAACCACAACGACTACCACATGGAGGACGTGCATCGCGCAGGCGGCGTGCCAGCCCTGCTCGGTGAACTTGACCGCGCTGGGCTGCTGAAGCATTCGGTGCACGCAGTTCACTCCCCTGATCTAGAGTCGTGGCTCGCGCAGTGGGATATCCGTGGGGGATCGCCGTCGACTGAAGCGCTTGAGCTGTTCTCTGCCGCGCCCGGTAATGTGCGCACAACCGAGCCATTCTCGACCGCCAACAGGTGGAAAGAGCTGGACACCGACCGCGAGGCTGGTTGTATCCGGTCTGTAGAACACGCTTACGTTGCCAGTGGCGGTTTGACCGTGTTGCACGGCAATTTGGCAGCTGAGGGAGCGGTCATCAAGGCGGCTGGTTTCGATCCTTCCCTTTTCCACTTTGAGGGGGAAGCAATTGTCTTTGAGTCCCAGGAAGAGGCCATCGAGAAGATCCTGAACAAGACCGTGCGGGAAGGCCACGTGGTTGTGATCCGCTACGAGGGCCCATCGGGCGGGCCGGGAATGCAAGAGATGCTGTATCCGACCTCCTTCATCAAGGGGCGCGGACTGGGTAAGAAGGTTGCTCTGATTACCGATGGGCGGTTCTCGGGCGGGACTTCCGGCATTTCCGTAGGCCACATTTCACCCGAGGCCGCAGCGGGCGGCGCGATTGGCCTGATTGAAGATGGGGATCGCATCATCATCGACGTGAATCGGCGTGAGCTCACGCTGGATGTGCCAGAAGAGGTGCTTGCCGAGCGCCGCAACAAGCAGATAGAGCGCAGCGAACCGTGGACTCCGAAGGAGCGTAAGCGCGAAGTTTCAGACGCTTTGAAGCTGTATGCGATGACTGCTACTTCGGCGTCGCAAGGCGCGGTAAGAGACATCTCATTAGTACGAAGGAAGCGGAATTAAGTCACGACTTTCGCCTAGTTTGGCGCGGTTTTATGCGCTTTGTCCAGGAAACCTTAAGGTGACGTTGCTAGAATAATATATGTTCCGGTTTTCAATAGATAGGAGTTAACCATGGTAGACGGCATGAAAGACAAGATCGCCGGTAAGGCGAAGGAAGTTGCTGGCGAGGTCTCCCAGAACAAGGATCTGAAAGCCGAAGGTAAGGCAGATCAGGTTGCCGGCAAGATCAAGGATTTTGCTGAAGATGTCAAGGGTAAGGCAGAACAGGCTGGCGAAGACCTAAAGGCCGGTGTTGACAAGTTTCGTAACGAACTGAAGTAAATTCAGTTTTCCAGGTGAGGAGAAGCGAAAGCTTCTCCTCACTTTTTATATGCAAAGTTCCGAATCGTATAGCTTTTGCGAGCCTTGCAGATTTAATCTGTCCCCTAAAGTATCCTTTGGGAGTAGTTTAAAGATTAAAACATAAGACCTGGCTCCACTGATGCCGGGAATGCTTCGCATTGCACAAAGAGGAACTATGTCGCGAAAGAAATCTTCGGCTGTGACTCTGGCGGATGTTGCCGCCCGTTCTGGCTTTTCAACATCCACAGTATCTCGCGTATTCAATGAGTCAGATGCAGTTCGCCCCTCTTCTCGAGAACGAATTCTTGCCACAGCACGCGAACTTGGTTACCGGCCAAATAGTTCTGCAAGAGCCCTCGCTTCTGGACGTACTCACACCATTGGTCTCGTGGTGGTAGGCAATCTAAGCCACGGCGCAGCAGAACTTGTGGCGGCTTTGGAATCCGAATTTCGCAAAAGCGGCTTCAGACTACTATTAGCAACAACGCCCACTTTCTCTACAGAAGAGATAAGTGTGGTTGTTGAACAGATCCGCTCCTCGCAGATCGAAGCCCTCGTCGGGATTCTGGGAAGCTCTGCCACGTTTGTATCGGCGTTGCAATCTCAAGGAGGCTTCCACGTGCCTGTGGTGTTGGTTTGTTCCTCCGATATCGGTGTCTCTGGGGCATCCATAAGAGGTTTTGACCAAATGTCCGGAATTAGTCATGCGGTAAAACATCTCAGCTCACAAAACATTAATGCGATGCTACATGTCACCGGAGACCTACGTTTTGACGACGCGTCGGTCCGCCTAAGTTCATTCTTGACAGCGTGCGAGAAATTTGGTGTAGCAGGCACCTGGTACAACAGCGGCGGGTGGTCAGCACGTGCCGGTTACGAGGCCGGCCAAAGGCTCTCTGCCGAAAATCTTCCACGCGGCATTATTGCCGGCAATGACGCGATTGCAGTTGGACTCATGCGCGCATTACGCGAGAAAAATCTTACGGCTGGCAAGGATTATGCAATCGTTGGGTTTGATGATAATCCAATATCAGGCTTCCTGGACGTAAGCCTAACTTCAGTGGTGCAAGACTACGAGCTCATGTCGGCCCAGATTTTCAACGAGGTCTTTTCTCTCGTAGACGGCGCAAACCCAACTGTCGAGCTACTTGATGCCCCACTTATTGTTCGAGAATCGTCCGTGCTGCGTGGTTAGTAGCCTACTTCCTTGCGCGTATTAATCCTACGCGTTGCAACAAAAGGCACCGGTAACGGCGTGGAACAAGCATGACGGGCGGGGTTAGAACCTCGATGGTTCCAGCCCCCGCCCGTAGCCGTTAAAATCTGCCTAGCGGAATTAGAGTCCGTACTGCGCTCGCATGCCGATGAGTTTTTGAATCTCATCTTGGGGCAGCTCGCGCTCACCCTGAACGAGCCTTGCGAGAAGCGTCATTTTCGCAGTGTACTCAAGGCGTTCCATGGACAGATACGCGTCCATGAGAGTTTTTCCCCACGAGAATGCTCCATGTTGCTCGAGCAGGCAAGCGGTGTACTTATGCGCGAACGGTTCGCAAGAATCCGCTACCCCTTCAGTAGATGGAGTTGCATAGGGAGCGAGCGGAATCTCCGGCATGGCAATTACTGACTCCGGCATCATCTTCTTGACGAGCGGTTCTCCCTTAATGGCGAACACCGTGCCATAGATTGGGTGAGCGTGAACACAGCCACCGATCTCCGGGTTAGCACGATACATGCGCAAGTGCATTTTCACCTCAGATGTGGGCTTGTGTCCTGACGGTGCCGGTTCAACAATTTCTCCTTCAACGGTCATTTTGGTGAGCATATCCGGTTCCAAATATCCTTTGGATACCCCTGTTGGGGTACAGAGGATATTGCCATCTGCGAGCTTTGCAGTGATATTGCCGTCGTTAGCTGCGACCATTTGACGTTCCCAAATGTTACGTCCAATCTCACAAATAAATTCCCGAAGCTTTTGTTCTTCCATTTCCCTATTCCTTAGACAAGTCGTGTTATTACAAATTACGAGGCGTATACACCCGTTTGGTTTCAAGATTTGAAACCACAGCCTCACCTTCATCGGGATCTAGATCGCCAATCGTTTCAAGTTGCGCAACGAGCGATCCGAGTGCACTCCCCTCTGGTGAATGGGTTTCAACAACCCGTTTACAAGCATCGGCAATGAGTTGGCTGAGAAGCTGATTGTGCACTCCTCCCCCAACCATCCTGATGGTCTTTGAGGTAGGAACTATCTTGCTAACCCCTTCAATGGCCTTTGCCTGCGACAATGCAATTGATTCCATAATCGTGCGGGCGATCTGACCGCGACGAGCTAGCTCAACGCCTTCACGATGGGCCGCCTCCACTACCCGATCGACCATGTTGCCTGGCCGGGCATATTCCGGATCGTTAGGATCAAAGCACCAACCGCTACTCTGCTCATCGGCGGCCTCAGACACAATCTGCTCGATGCTGATTGAACTGTCTGATTCCCGCCACTGTGCGTGCGCCTGTTGCAGAACCCAAAGCCCAGTACCGTTACTCAATAGGCGAATTCCACCGTTAACTCTTACCTCGTTTGTAAGACCGAGGAGACGAGCCTCTTCGGTAACTACCGGATCATCCACCAATGTTCCAGTTAGAGTCCACGAACCGCATGAGATGAAGAGGTCGCCATTCTTTACCCCTCTTAAACTGTGCACAGCTGCGGCCGTATCGTGGGAGCCTGAGCGCACCACGTTAGCGCCGCTCAGACTACACTTCCCAATCACCGAACGCTCGGGGGATATGTCCCCAAACCAAGACCGATCTGCACCAATTCGTTCTAGTATTTCACTGCTCCACGCTTTAGCACCCGAACTAGCGAGACCAGAGGTGGAGGAAATAGCTGCTGACCATCCCAGGTTGCCCGTCAGCCGGTACGCAAAATAGTCAGGCAACATCAGGACGTGGGAGGCGTTTTCAAACGCTTGCGCTTCAGGGCCCTTCAAATCCGCATATAGCTGCGCAGATGTGTTTATCACCTGGTTCGGGATTCCCGTGTTTTCCCATGCAAAACCTGGCGTCACGTCACTTTCGAAATCCTCGTAGTAACGCCCCGCCCGATCATTTCGATAGGTCCGCGCGGGTAACACTAGATCGCCAGATGAGTCCAACACTGCGTAGTCCACGCCCCACGTATCAATGCCAATCGAATCGATATGCCCCACTATTTGAATGGCTTTGTGAATCGAATCTTTGACACCGTTAGTGAGGGCGTCTAAGTCCCAGCAAAGTCCGTATTCGGATTGCTGAGGCTTGTGGTAAAAGCGAGCGACCTCACTCGCCTCGAGCCGCGCACCATCAAATGAACCAAGAATGGCACGGCCCGAGGACGAGCCAAGATCGAGCGCTAAAACATGCCGCTTCATCTATCTGCTAACGGTAAAGCGGGCCTAGCGTAGCGCACGCCCGGTAGTCAGCGGATTCGAGCTCAGATGTTCCCATCAGCGACCAGTAGCGCGGACGGAAGATCCGATCTGCCTCAACGTTGTGCATGTTAACTGGGATGCGCAACATGGAGGCCAGAGTTATCAGCTGGTCACCAAAGTGACCATATCCGATGGCACCGTGGTTAGCGCCCCAATTGTTCATTACTTCATAAACCGAGGTGAAGGCTCCTTCACCTGTAAGCCTGGGCACAAAGAAAGTTGTCGGCCAGGTTGGGTCGGTGCGCTCCACAATGGTTTCCATAGCCTTCCGATCAAAGGCAAGCGTCCATCCTTCTGCAATCTGCAGAACAGGACCTATTCCCTTAACTAGGTTAATGCGCGCCATCGTAACGGGCAGATCACCCTCAGTGTAGAACGCCGTAGAGAAGCCTCCACCGCGGAAGTACGGTTTGTTGGACGGATAGAATTTCGTGGCTTCAATCGTTGCATTAATGTCGTCCTGCGTGATCTCATACCAAGGCTTAACCGTTGGATTCCCTTCATCATCACGGTGAGCGCCCGTTGCGTCGAGCGTAGTTGCACCCGAATTACGCAGGTCTAGGAATCCATTTGCTCCAAGTCCCTCCAGCTTGACACCCGTCGCATGCTCCACGGCGTCCGCAGACCAGTAGGTACGCACATCAGAGAACATTTGCGCGCGGTTGGTAAGCAGGTGGTTGAACAACATCGTGATGCCATTCAAGTGGTCATTCTCGGTAGCAAAAACGTGAGGCTGGTTTGGTCCGTTCCAATCGAAAGACGTATTCAGCATGGTTTCCATAACATCGCCATTGGGATAGAAATCCGTCCACTGTCGCTGTCCTTGGAAGCCTCCAACAATTGCGTTGTGACCTGATGCCTCTTCTTCATATCCAAGGTCGGCAAGCTTCTCGTTACCATCTAGCAAGTCACGGGCAATAAGCCACATCTTGGTAGAGAAGTCGAGCTGAGCCTGAGCTTCTTCTTCCGAAATTATGTCTTCAGGCAGGTTCCGGTCTTCGCCAAAGTTCATATTCGCCATGAACTCGCGAGCTACCTTGAACTCTTCTGGATCGTAAATTCCCAGTTCAATGCGACGAGCCAGCTCAGTCATGTCCACTGACTCTACGCCCATACCCAAGAAGCTGCGCACGAAGTCGTGATCAACAACGGATCCAGCAATCCCCATACACTGCGAACCAATTTGCAGGTAGTTCTTACCACGAATCGTGCCGACCGCTAGAGAAGCCTTTGCGAACTGCAAAATTTGTTTCGCTACATCCTCCGGAATAGAAGTATTATCTGCATCCTGAACATCCTTTCCGTAGATTCCGAAGGCAGGTATACCGATCTGCGAATAAGCAGCTAGCGCCGCAGCTAGGAAGACTGCTCCTGGACGTTCCGTTCCGTTGAATCCCCAGATTGCGTGCTGGATGAGCGGATCTTCATTCATCACTTCGGTTACGTAGTTCCAACAAGAGGTTACTGTAAGCTCTCCAGCGACGTTCATTGTGCGTAGCAGCTCGTCGCACTTAGCCGCTTCTCCTGCACGCCCAATCGTATGAGGATATACGTACACTTCAACAGGATTACCATCCGGATACTTCAGGTTGGCAGAGATCAACTCTCCGGCAGCCTTGGCCAGATCCATTGTTTGATCTTCCAACGATTCGCGCACTCCCCGGCGCCTACCATCAATAGTTGGTCGAATTGCGATAATCGGATTCGTCATTGTAGTTCCTTAATAGTTTGCTTCTGTAGTTGCACTCATTTTTACGTCGACCTCAATCGCTTTCAGTACGGAAGCCGACCATAGTTGCTGATGCGAGCCTCTTCGATCATTGCGTACATACCTCCATCGGTTTCCGCATCGATAGCAAATCATCATTGATCACGCTAATCTGGCACACCTTTATGGTACCGCTCCCATTATTACAAACGCAAGCAAGTTTGCATTTTTCGCTATTTTTGTGGGGTTTATTCCGAACTCTAACAAATAGATGTATGCAATAGCCATCATCTTGGGAGCGTTCTTATTTAGTTGTCTGCAACACGCTAAGAGGACGATATGCGTTTCGCCATCTCAGGTGATTAGGGAAATATACAACTCGCTTTGTCAGTAGCTCCTCAAACACCTGTAGTAAAACTCGAGGGCATGCTCCCGAACCACTTCGAAAACATGCCCTCGAGCTACAAATCGCTGCTACTACGTATCGTCCCTAAGCAGAGGACGAGCTCATGGCATCAAGCGAAGTCAGCCAATCTTAAATACGGCTGGCCCAACCTTGTTATTGAACTTGATGATCTTGCAACCATCACCCTCAGTTACAGTTGCCCATTCAGAAGATACCGAAGTGAGTGGTTGCTGCAAAGTCACCTTGACTTCATCACCATCCGCTGGCTTCTCAATAAACAGGTAGTCGCCATCATCCCCCTGGGCAACTTGGTGCCACGATTCGGTGGAGACTTCAGCATTACCCGCACGTGAGATTCCGGACAGCAATTCGCCAAACTCCTTCATCCACGGCTTGATCGCAAGCAACAGGTCAACTTGCCATTGCGGTAATGTTCCATCCGCCTTCGGGCCAACTCCGAGAAGCAGGCGCCCACCTCGCGCAGCAAAATCCACCAAAGTTGTTAGAATTTCTTCCGGCGACATCGCATGATCCAAGGTTTCTACCTGGTTGTATCCAAACGAAAGCCCTAGACCGCGACAGTTTTCCCAGATTCCCTTCGACTCATTCTCCAAGTCCGCCATGTACTCAGAGGTTACAAAATCTGCGTGCGGCACACGCCAGCGGTCATTAACCACACCCTCCGGGCACGCTGCATAATACTTTGCGAAGAAGTTACCCAACGCATACGGCGTGTTTAGTTCTTTACCAGCATCGGGCCAGTTGATGTCATTCCACAACATATCCGGCTGATAACGATCAACCAGATCCTGCAAATGATCTAGAGCATACGCAGCATACTCCGCATCCTTTGGGCGATCCGTATTGTTTAGAGACTCACCCGTGAGGTGTGCTGGGAAAGGCCGGAACCACCAGTCAAGACCTCCGGAGTAATAGGCCCCAAACCTCATTCCAGATTTACGAGCAGCTTTCACGTAGGCATCAACTAGGTCCTGTTTAGGACCGCGAGACACAGTATTGCGATCCCCGGTTCCAGGAGCGTCCCACAAGGTGATTCCGTCATGGTGCTTGGTTGTTAAAACCAGGTAGTTCGCCCCCACGTCGCGGAACAAATCTACAAGCTCCTGAGCATCAAATTTCTCGGCTTTCCATTCATCAAGAAGCACGTCGTATGGCTTACCACCCCACACTTCTTGATGATGCTCATATGCTGGACTATTTGGAATCCGAATGGAGTTGTAATACCACTCGGCATATGGATTATGGCCGAACCATCCTTCATCATCGGGAATTTCACCCAGTTTAGCCGTGGGCTCGGCCCAGCCAGCTACTGAATACGCTCCCCAGTGGATGAAAATACCGAGCTTTGAGCGCTCAAACCACTTAGGCACGTCTCGTTCAAGATCATTCCATTCCATGTTTATACTCCGATCAATTCTTTGACAAACTGTCATTTGCGAACTTGCCTTGCTTAAGATCCGCAGCGATCTTTTCGTTGAACAGATCAAGGTTGTAGAAGTAGAACAGGATCATCAAAATCACTGCTACAGCTGCAGGAGCCACGATAAAGAGAGACTCGATTGCTGCGAGAACAGATTCTGGCTGGGGGACTCCCGTCTCGTAGACATACCCCGCCACACCAATCACATAACCGATACCTGCGGACGCAAGTCCGGAACCGATAGTGGTTGAGAACGTGCCGCCAGAGTAGGTAACACCCTCGTTGCGAACGCCGTTCTTCCACTCGCCGTAATCAATTACGTCAGCAAGCATCGCGTACGCACTACCCATCAGCGGAGCGAACCCCAACCCACGCAACACTAGCAATACGCCCAGGAACCAAATGTTAGTTGTGTTAAGCAACATGGCCAACGAGGACACAACGATCACTACGAGGCCAATGAAGATTGTGCGGCGGCGACCAATCTTACGGAATATAAATGACACACAGAGGAAGCCCACGAGCAGAGCGCCGGTAAACGCGAAATTTAGAACGCCTACATAACTGGGGTTATGCAGAATATGTGCAGCGTAATACACATTGACGCCGCCGAATAGGCTAACAAGAACCCAAGTGAGGATCATGATGATAAAGATAAGGATCCAGTACTTGTTCTTAAACAGTAGGGCGAGAGACTTTCCTAGCGGCAACGGCTTTTCCTTTTCTGCACGTTCGGCCGCATTCTGTGCTACAGCTGGCTTAACACGCTCCGTCGTCATAGAGTACGTAAACCAGAAGATGATGGACATGACAATGCCGTAGATAACCATCGTGATGATCCAGCCACGATTGCCATTATTACCATCGTCAAAGATTCCCACCATCCACAGCGTAGTGAAGGACAAGACGATATTGATTGCGAAAAAACCGAGCATGCGAATAAGGTTCAGCTCGGAACGGACCTGCGGATCGCGCGAAACCAGGGTTCCGAGCGTACCGAAGGGGATATTACTCATCGTGTAAACGAGATAGTAAATATTGATAACAACCGTAATGTAGGCAATCGTTGGACCAGTTCCCATGCCTCGCGGAATCGCGAACACCAATACCAGCGCGATGAACATCGGAAGAATCGTCCACTTAACCCATGGACGCGCCTTTCCATCCTTGGTGTTTGTACGGTCAACAACGTATCCCATCAAGATATTTGTAACGGCATCAAAAATACGCGTAAAGAGCAGCACAGATCCCAGCAGAACAGCTGACACTCCCACGTAATCAGTAAAGTAATACATCGAGAAACTAGAGACGCTTACTGCAGAAAAAGCAGTTGCGGCATCTCCCATGCCGTACGCTAATTTCTCCTTAAATGCAACGCGCTCTGAGAGCGGCTTTTCGGTTTTCATAATCTCCCTATTCATCGAAGCATCAACCGCAAGGCATCCTTGCCCGAGCCTAGGCAACAGCGATTGTAGATGTGAGTTATTTTCGTCTCGCGCATGTCCTCATCGGTTTCCGCATTGTTAGTGAATCATCGTTGACTGCACTAGCGTGACGCACCCTCATGGTACCGCTCCCATAACTATAAACGCAAGCACTTTTTTAAATTCACTGTTATTCCGGCCTTAATTACACAATACGCCTAACAGAATCCGGCCCGGAGCGCTTAATGGTAGCGTTCTTATTATATTGCATGCGTCACACCTGTAGGGTGATTAGCGGAGTTAGAGACTCGTGATAATGGATATAAAGTGCCCGAACTGAGAATTCGCTGCCAAGAGCTTCTCATACCCTCCCCAAGCGCGATCGTCTGAGCTAGCCGTCCGCGCCACATGGTCACGATGATACTAATCTTGTCGAGCTCTTAGCTCACCGGAAAGGACTAGTGACTATATGGACACACAAGTACAGTCCGCGGTGTCTTCAGATTCGGACCGGAGGTTAGCCACAATTTTCTTCTTCTGTATGCACACCGCGGCAGTTTCCCAAAGACAACAGCTAATCCGGCGAAGAATCCACCAAAATAGCCGCTGTTCACATAAAACTGCCCTGCACGATAGCTACTTTTAGCAGTTGATTACGTAAATCCTTCTTTTTGAAGGCAACTTATACCAAACGGTAGAGCCAGTGGTACGGGTCTGGTTCGTGCCCATTTTGGATGCCAACCAGTTGGTTGTAGATCGACAAGGTGAGCGCCGATCCTGGAATCTCAAGGTCGAAGTCCTTTGACGCTAGCCTTCCGATTGGCGTTACTACCGCGGCAGTTCCACAGGCAAACATTTCGATCACTTCCCCACGTTTGATGTCTTCAACTAGGTCGGCGAGGCGGATTCTCTCTTCGAAAACAGGAGTTCCGCGGTCGCGTAGCAGGCGAATAATTGCAGACCGGGTGGAGCCTTCCAAAATGGTGCCGGTAAGGCTCGGCGTGCGCACCGAACCATCACTACGCACCACAAACACGTTCATGCCGCCCAGTTCTTCCAAATACTGGTTCTCGCGCGCATCCAGGAAGCAGACCTGGTCGAATCCAGCATCTGCCGCCTCTTCTTGGGGCAGGAGGGCGCCAGCGTAGTTCCCGCCCGTCTTCGCTGCTCCCGTTCCGCCGGGGCCGGCGCGGTGGAAGCCATCCGAAACCCAAATCGATACGGGGCTTAAACCATCCTTGAAGTAGAGACCAACGGGGGTAGCGATAGTCAAGAAGGTGTACTCCGCAGCGGCGTGCACGCCCAGGAACGCCTCGGAAGCGAACATGACCGGTCGCAGATACAGAGAGGAACCAAACGGGGTGGGCACCCACTTTGCGTCCTCGGTAACGAGGGCAGAGATCGCACCCACAAAATCGTCTACCTCCATTTGCGGCATGCACATACGCCTTGCTGACGCATTAAAGCGAGCCGCGTTGTAGCCGGGGCGGAAAGTCCAGATTGACCCATCGTCGTGACGGTATGCCTTCATTCCCTCAAAAATCTCTTGCCCGTAATGCAGCACCGCCGCAGCCGGAGAAAGGGTAAGTGGGCCAAACGGGACAACCTGCTTGCTGTGCCACCCCTGCCCCCTCGTCCAAATCGCGCGGGCCATGTGGTCCGAATAGGCCGCACCGAAGCTCAGGTCATCCATTGCCTTCGCCCAGGCTTCCTCGCTCGCAGGCGCCGGATGTGGCTGTACTTCAAAACGTTGTGCCACGTCCTTGGCCGCTGGTAGCGCCCGTGCCCCCTCGGTTTCCAACGCCGTCATGTTATGGCTTAGCCCGTCGCTCATGATGCTTCCTTCCTCACTTCGATTTAAGTCTATTTTAGGTATCGCGTTCCCCTGGCACCGGCAGTGGTCACAGCGTGAACGCTCTACCTTTCGATACGGCCCAACAAGGCCCTGCCCGATCTGCGATGATGGAGGAAGTCAGCTTAAGGAGTCGCCTTGACCACTGCTCAAGTTTTCCCCGCAAACATTGGCCTGCCAAAAGAAGCGGACCTATACAAATGGTGTGTGATTGCCGCGGATCAGTTTTCCGCCTCACCCGCATATTGGAGCGAAGTTGAACAGATAGTAGGCAACGCGCCATCCACCTTGCGCATGATCGTGCCAGAAGTCTATTTGGCGATCGAAACCGAAGAGGAGTTGCAAGCGCGCGTGAAGGCCGCCCATGCCGCCATGCACGAATACCTTGACTCCCATATTGAGGTGGTTGAAAACACCGTTATCTACACGGAGCGAGCAACACCCTACGTAGAAAAACGCCGCAGCCTCGTGCTTGCGCTCGACCTCGAAACCTATTCCTACACTGGCCAAGAAGTTGATGCACGCGCCTCCGAAGCCACTGTTTTGGAGCGTATTCCCGCCCGCGAGGCCGTGCGCCGTGGCGCCGCACTGGAACTTCCGCACGTGCAAGTTCTCTACGATGACCCCAACTTCGAGGTCCAAAAACTCATTTATCCTGCCACGCTAAGCCCGCTGTATAGTACCGACCTGATGAAGGAAGGCGGTAGCGTCAAGGGCTGGCACATCCCCGGTGATTCCCAGCTGTGGGCGTCCATCAAGAGGGTGCTTGATGGACTTGAGGAGCGCCACGGTTTCCGTTTTATTGTGGGCGATGGTAACCATTCGCTTGCGGCCGCGAAGTCTCACTGGGAGCACCTAAAGCCCACGCTTTCGCCATCTGAGCTTGCAAGTCATCCGGCAAGATTCGCACTGGTTGAACTTATAAACGTGCATGATGACGGCCTAGTCATGGAGCCGATCCACCGCCTTTTGCGCGGCATTTCGGCGCAGCAACTGCAAGATGCTGCGGCCAAATGGAACGAAAGCCATGACGGCGAGGTTGTCTCGCTTGATCTTCTCACCGCGAGCGGGCGTCACACGTTAGAGCTCGTTCAACCGGGTGCTCTTGTGGTTGAACCGGTACAAGAGCTAATTGACCAGCTGATTAGTGATCTTGGGTTAGACCCGGCCCATGCATGCGAGTACATTCACGGCGAGGAAGAACTTGTCCGCCTCGTAAATGAGGAAGATGCGCTCGGTATTGACCTGCCGGCGTTGGATCGATCTTCCCTATTTGAATACGTGGCAAAACAGGGGGCTATGCCGCGCAAATCATTTTCGCTGGGAGAGGCCAACGAGAAACGCTATTACCTGGAGACCAGGCAAATCTCGTAGATTAAAGGGTTACTAAATAGAAAGTATGGGAGCACTTGCAAGTGCTCCCATACTTCTACTTAAAGCCAGGTTTAGCGCGCTGCGCTTCCCGTGTAGTCCTCGTCCTCATCTGTCCAACCGAAAGCCTTGCGAAGCTCGCGGCCAGTTTGTTCGATCGAGTGCGACTCGTGCTCCTTGCGTAGCTGCAAGAACTCGGGTGCACCCGCATCCTGGTCGGCGATGAAGCGCTTTGCGAAAGTGCCGTTTTGAATATCAGCGAGCACGGCCTTCATGTTTTCCTTCACATCAGGCGTGATCACGCGCTTACCGGACACGTAATCGCCGTACTCTGCCGTGTCGGAACAAGACCAGCGCTGCTTCGTAAGGCCTCCCTCGTTAATGAGGTCCACGATCAGCTTCATTTCGTGGAGCACCTCAAAGTAAGCGATCTCAGGCTGGTAACCGGCCTCGGTCAGCACCTCAAAACCGTAGGTAATCAGCTGCGATACGCCGCCGCACAGCACGGACTGCTCGCCGAACAGGTCCGTTTCGGTCTCTTCCTTGAACGTTGTCTTGATTGCACCTGCGCGAGTAGCGCCGATGGCCTTAGCGTAGGAAAGCGCAACGTCCCAGGCCTGGCCGGACGCGTCGTTTTCTACCGCAACAATCGCGGGCACGCCCCTACCCTCTTCGAACTGGCGGCGAACCGTGTGGCCCGGGCCCTTCGGAGCAACCATACAGACGTCGTGACCCGCACTTGGCGCAATGTAGCCGAAACGAACGTTGAAGCCGTGCGCGAAGAATAGAGCAGCGTCGTCCTTCAAGTTCGGCTCAATCTCCTGTGCATAAACCACGCGCTGCACCTGGTCCGGCGTGAGGATCATAACCACATCCGCAACCTTCACAGCCTCAGCAATCGTGGCTACACGCAGCCCCATTTCAGCAGCCTTCTGCCACGAGCTAGAACCCTCGCGCAGGCCAACCACGACCTCAACACCCGAATCACGCAGGTTAAGCGCATGAGCGTGTCCCTGGGAGCCATAGCCAATAATCGCTACGCGCTTCCCCTGAATGACGGATAGGTCGGCGTCGTCGTCATAGAAAATTTCAGCCACGATCTTTCTCCTTTAGCTGATCGGTTATGGAACGCGGACCTCGACCAATCGCCAGGGTCCCTGATTGAACGATCTCACAAACGCCATAAGGTTCAAGCGCAGTGAGAAGTGCGTTAACTTTTTCACTATCCCCCACGGCCTCAATAACAACCGAGGTGGGGGAAACATCAACTACGTGAGCTCGGAAAAGCTCAACGATTTGAAGCACCGCGGTGCGGCGCTCGTCATCCGCATGCACCTTAAACAGCACCAGCTGGCGCGTTACCGAGGGGGAGGCCGACACGTCAACGACCTTCAGCACATTCACCAGCCTGTTCAGCTGCTTCGTGATCTGCTCCAGCGGATGCTTATCCACCTCCACCACCACGGTCATGCGGGAGATCTCCGGATGCTCGGTCTCACCTACTGCAAGCGAACGGATGTTGAACGCGCGGCGCGCAAACAGGGAGGCAACGCGCATGAGCACGCCCGGCTTGTTCTCAACGAGCACCGAAAGTGTACGGATTTCACTCATTAGACGTCCTCTTCCCACTCAGGCGCGATACCGCGCGCGTAATTTATCTCATCGTTGGAGACGCCCGCAGCCACCATCGGCCACACCATCGCGTCCTTCGACACCCTAAAATCGATGAGAACGGGGCGGTCATTGATTGACATTGCCCACTCGATAGCCTCATCAACTTCTTCTGGCCTAGTAACCCTACGCGCCGCCATGCCGTACGCATCTGCGAGTTTCAAGAAATCCGGAATCTGTGCTTCCGAAGTGTTCAAGTAGGTGTGCGAGTAGCGCTCGTTGTAAAACAGGTTCTGCCACTGCCGCACCATGCCGAGCACCGAGTTGTTAATAATAGCCACCTTGATGGGAATGTTGTTGATAGTGCAAGTGGCGAGCTCCTGGTTAGTCATCTGGAAGCTACCATCACCATCGATCGCCCACACAACCCGATCCGGGTTTCCGACCTTCGCTCCCATCGCCGCGGGTACACAGTACCCCATGGTGCCAAGCCCGCACGAAGAGATGAAGCTACGCGGCCTCTCATACTTGACGAACTGCGCCGCCCACATCTGGTGCTGACCTACGCCCGTCGTGTAGATGGCGTCCGGCCCAACTACCTCGGATAGTCGCTCGAGCACGTACTGCGGGGCCATAGCATCGCCTGGTTCTTCGTAACCCAGCGGGTATGTGTCACGCAATCGGTTCAGGTAGCGCCACCAACCGGACAGGTTGGTGGCCTCCTCCTCATATAACGGTTTTGCAGCGGCCACGAGCGCGCTCATGGTCAACGCCAGATCACCCACAATCGGAATATCGGCGTATCGGTTTTTGGAGATTTCTGCTGCGTCAATGTCTACGTGGACAACTTTCGCGCGGGGCCCAAACGAATCCAGCTTACCGGTCACACGATCATCAAAACGCGCTCCCAAAGAAACAATGAGGTCTGCCTTTTGCAGTGCCCCCACAGCAGCCACAGTTCCGTGCATACCCGGCATTCCCAGGTTGTGCGGGTCTGAATCGGGGAACGCACCCCGAGCCGGCAGGGTTGTCACCACGGGCGCGTCCGTCAGCTCGACCAGTTTGGCTAGATCCTCGCTCGCCCCGGACCGGATCATGCCACCACCCACGTAGAACACGGGAGCCTCGGCCTCATGAATCGCCTTCGCCGCCTCGCGAACTTGTTTGCTGTGTGGGCGCGAAGCCGGATGATATCCGGGCAGATCAAACTTTGGTGGCCACGAAAAATCAAGCATCTCGTTTTGCGCAGATTTTGTAATATCCACAAGGACGGGACCGGGCCGGCCCGAAGATGCCAGGTAGAACGCTTCTGCAATCCTGCTAGGAATGTCCTCGGCCTTCGTCACGAGGAAGGAGTGCTTCGCAAGCGGCATAGACGCGCCCACAATGTCAGCTTCTTGGAACGCGTCGGTTCCGATGAAACTAGCCCCCACCTGACCGGTGATCACAACGATCGGCACCGAATCGAGGTTTGCATCCGCGAGCGCCGTCAACGTATTCGTTGCAGCAGGACCAGAGGTAACCACGGCGCAACCTACTTTGCCCGTAGAAATCGCGTAACCCTGAGCCGCATGACCAGCGCCCTGCTCGTGGCGAACCAAAATGACGTTCAGCTTCTTAGAATCAAGAAGCGCGTCGTACACAGGAATGATCGCACCGCCTGGCATGCCGAAAATATCCGTCACATCCAGTTTTTCAAGGCTGCGCACAACCGCGCTCGCTCCACTAATACGCTCTGGCTTAGACGCTTGTTCGCGACCAAGATGAGCGTCGAAGCTAGGAAGCGGTTTCCTCGACTTAGATCTTCCCTGTTTCTTCACTTCAGTCTCCCAAGGCTAGGGCGGCAATAAAAAACCCTCGACCTTTTAGGGTGCGAGGGTAAGGCGTGCGGCTTATCTTTATCCAGCAAAGCCCGCACGCCAACGAATAATCACGCGGCGCGAAGAGACAATCTGAACTGAACAAGCCATGGGTACACAGTACGCAACTTTGCGTGCAAAACGTGAAACCGGGGATGAACGATCTCAAATAATGGATGCGAGCCGCGAGCGGTTACCTACATAGTCCGCGCGACGCTAGGAGCTAAAGAATCAATTATGCTGACGTCTTTCAGGGCGCCCGAACTCTCTCGGTCATGATCGAACCAGCCGTTATGCCGATTCGAGCCCCGCACGTGGTGTGAGCACCTTTACGTGCTTCAAACTTTTTCGCCCAGATCGCAAAAAGTAGAATACACATTATGTCTAGGCAAATATTCCATTCGTTCAAGAGCCGCTTTCGCAAGGCCAATACAGGTGGCGAGGATGTTGCTACAGCTGTGGCAGACAACCAGCCCTCGCCCGCACCTCAACCAACCGAAGACGTCATCAGGGCGCTTACGGAGAATACCGCCGAAAATTCGGAAGAACTAGCCGAGCAACTTCAGATTCTGTCCTTGACAGAAGAGGAGGTGCGGGAGAACCGCATCAGACGCGAACGCTTGGCCTACCAAACGAGCGTCGTTGTGAAACTAGGTAGCATGCTCATGGCTGCCGGGGCCGGCTCCTACCGTGTCAAAGCATCTATGGAGCGCCTCGCACATGCCATCGGGATTGAAAAGCTTGAAACTCACGCCTCGCTAATGGAGCTCAACACCACGGCTTTCAAAGCGGACACGTTTCGCACAGAAGTTGTAGAACAGCGCGCGGTGGGAGTCAACGCGGCCCGAATCGATGCCCTGAGACAGTTCACCCGCTCACTGCGTCCCAACATGCTCGCAGAGGACGCCGACCAAGCCCTCGACGCCATCGCGGCGCAACCACACCTATATTCGCGCCTCCAACTAGCAGTAGCATCAGGAGTTGGCTGCGCCGGATTCGCGTTCTTGAACAAGGGCGGCCTCATCGAATGCCTGGCGGTACTCGTAGCCGCTTTCCTTGGCCAATACGTGCGCTCCATGATGCTGGGGAAACGATTTAACCACGTAGCCACCTGGATGGCTTGTTCCGCGATCGCGACCTCCATTTACATCGGCACGGTTTCAACGATGGTTTCTTTCGGCTTCGCCGATAACACCCACCAGGCCGGAGCGGTATCTGCAATCCTCTTCCTCGTGCCCGGATTTCCGCTGGTCACAGCAATCCTTGACCTTGTACGCCTAGACCTAAATGCAGGTATTACAAGAGGAACCTACGTCGCGATTTTAATGGTGGCGGCAGGCGTATCCGTCTGGGCAGTAACCTTCGTAACCAACTGGTCTGTAAAACCCAGTGCACCAATGGTTATCGCACCGCTCTTACTCTTGGCATTAAACGCTCTAGCCACATTCATTGCCGCTACTTCTTTTGGAGTACTTTTCAACACTCCCCTATCCATCGCCGCAACCGCAGGCCTGGTTAGCGCCCTTTTGAATCCCCTGCGGATCCTGCTGGTTTCTCTCGGATACCCAAACCAGGCGATGGTTGGCCTGATGAGCATGCTGGTTGGCCTCTTCGCCGCGCTACTATCCACAAAGGTCCGCTCTTCCCGCGTCACGCTATCCGTACCAGCCGTGGTCATCATGATCCCGGGCGTGCCGTTCTACCGCGCTATCACGGCAGTCAACCAAGGAGAAACGCTCACTGCCTTCGCCTCGATTGCGGAAGTATCATTCGTGATCCTCGCTATCGGCGTCGGGCTCGCCATCTCACGCATGCTTACTGACCCGGGGTGGACATTTGATTCACCAAGAAAATCAAAGATCATTGCTTAACTAAAGCGAGTCCAAACACAGTGTAATTTTTCTCCAACAATCATAGTTTTAGCGAGAAAACGTGCGCCCAGCTTCATGCTATGGTTTACATGGCGTAAAACGCCAGAACGAAACCCTGCGATGAAAGACCAGGGGCGGCGAAGACAGTGTCAAAGAAACTGAAACCGCCCGGAAAGTTTTAGTCAGGAGTACAAGAAAGAATTGGTAAGCATATTCACCTTCTTTGCCGAGCAGCCGGTCCTCATGCTCTTCATCTTGATTGGCGTGGGCATGCTCGTTGGACATATCAAACTTAAAGGCGTGTCTCTTGGAGCCGCCGCCGTTCTATTCCTAGCGATTTTTTTATCCGCATGGGCAGAAACCCTCGGAGTAGAAATCCGAATTCCGGGCGTGTTTGGCGTTCTTGGCCTCGCGGTTTTTGCATTTGCAATCGGTGTTAACTCTGGCCCGAGCTTCTTCCATAACATTAAGACAGCTCTCGGCCCAATCTTGGCCACTGTCGCCCTCTACATAGTTGCTGCAGGAGCTGCCTACGGCCTGGGCATTTACGTGTTCGACATGGACATCGCCCTCGTTGCCGGTACTTTTGCTGGCGCACTCACTAACACGCCGGCACTGGCAGCCGCCGGACAAGCATCTGGCGACCCGGGCCTTGCAACCGTTGGTTACTCCATTGCCTACCTGTTTGGCGTAATCGGCATGATGATCGCAGCCATGGCGGCGCTACGCGCCGGCAAGAACGACACTGATAAGCCGTCGCCACTTGCAAACCGCACCATCCGCGTGGAGCGCTCCGACAAACCCCTGGTTGGCGACATCTACGAAATGATGGGCAAGAAGGTAACCTTCTCGCGAATCAGGCGCGGCGAAACCGGCCCAATCAAGAAACCGGCAATGTCCGACTCACTGAACCACGACGACCTCGTAACTGTTGTAGGCCCGCGCGAACTCGTTGCGCGCGTTGCAACCGAGCTTGGTCACGGCTCTTCACACTCCCTAATGGAAGACCGCTCTTACCTGGACTTCCGTCGCATCACTGTGTCCGACCCGAAGCTGGCTGGACGCACTGTTGCAGACCTCGACATGGGTAACAAGTTCTCCGCAACCATCTCCCGCGTGCGCCGCGGTGACATCGACATGGTTGGCGAACCGGGCCTCGTGCTTCAGCAGGGTGACCGCGTACGCGTTGTAGCCCCTACCTCGAAGATGCGTGAGATCACCAAGTTCTTCGGCGACTCCGCGCGCGGTCTTTCTGACATCAACCCGGTTGCGCTGGGTCTTGGCATGGCGCTCGGCATTGTGCTTGGCGAGCTGCCGATCCTTACTCCGTCGGGCGAGTACTTCTCAATCGGTTCAGCGGCCGGCACGCTCATTGTTGGTCTGGTTTTCGGCAAGATCGGACGTATCGGCAAGGTTGTCACCGCTATTCCTTACACCGCTGCGATGGTGCTCTCCGAGTTCGGTCTGCTCGTCTTCCTTGCCCAAGCGGGCACGGTAGCAGGTGGCCAGATCGGTGAGGCGTTCGCATCCGGCTCCTGGCTAAATATCCTCATCCTCGGCATGGTGGTCACCTCGATTATGGCCGTTGGTCTGTACATGGTCATGAGGTGGATCTTCAATATGGGTGGCACGCAGCTCGCCGGCTTCCTCGGCGGCTCACAAACCCAGCCTGCGGTGCTCGCATTCGCGAACTCGCGTACCAACGCGGACCCGCGTGTTGCACTTGGCTACGCCCTTATCTACCCCGTCGCGATGATCGGCAAGATCCTCGTGGCGCAGGTCCTGGGCGGCCTCTAAACCGCATTCGCATAAGCGATTGGGCGGGCAGTTCATTTGAACTGCCCGCCCTTTCATCTGCACACCTACCACGCACCTACCACGCACCTACCACACACCAGCCACGCATCTATAATCGGCACACCTGCACAAGGAGGTGAGCTGCAAAACGGTATTCCGACCCAAAATGGCAAAAACCACCCTCAGATTCGGCACTTCCCCTCTGAATACCTAATCCCGCGACCGCCTCATACGGTATTCCGACCCAAACTGGCGAAAACTACCCCTCGATTTGCCACTTCCCCTCACACACCTGGGTACAGCCACCGCCTCACGCAGTATTCAGACCCAAACTGGCAGAAACCACCCTCAGATTCGGCACTTCCCCTCTGGATACCGAATCTAGCAACCATTCCAAACAGTATTCCGACCCAAAATGGCAAAAACTATCCCCCGATTTGCCACTTCCCTTCACGGTCGTTGAAGACGAGGCTGGGGTTCTAGTCGAAACGGCACCGACGGCCGGAAGTGCGGGTTTCAGTACCCCTGCTTCAATAGGCACAGCTCCGTGGAAGCCTTCATCGGCTCCCACCAGGCGCGATTCTGCTCGTACCACTGAATGGTGTTTGCAAGCTCGTCCTCGAAACCTAGGCGCGTGGGAGCCCACCCAAGCTCAGCACGAATCCGCTGCGCATCCAGCGCATACCTGCGGTCATGTCCCGGCCTATCCGCAACACACTCGAAGTCGTTCTCGTCAGCGCCCATAAGAGTGTTGATGCACTTCACGACCTCTAAATTCGACCGCTGCTGTTCCACCCCAATTAGGTAAGTCCTGCCAACCTGCCCGTGTTGAAGGATCTGCCACACGGCCTCGTTATGGTCGTCAACATGGACCCAATCGCGAACGTTTTGGCCTGTTCCATAGACGCGCGGACGCCGACCAAGCAGACGTTCCGTTATAGTTCGAGGAATCAGCTTCTCCACGTGCTGACGAGGCCCAAAATTATTCGAGCTATTAGAAATCGTGGCTTGCAATCCAAATGAACGCACCCAGGCTCGCACCAAATGATCTGCCGCCGCCTTCGAAGCCGAATATGGCGAGGATGGCCGGTACGGACTTTCTTCTGTGAACTTCTGGTGGGTGTTCAACGGCAGATCGCCATACACCTCGTCGGTTGAGACGTGGTGAAAACGCACGTCGAACTCGCGGGCGGCCTCGAGAAGCATCGCCGCGCCGTCCACGTTCGTACGCACAAACAACAGGGGATCTCGTAGAGAATTGTCATTGTGCGATTCTGCCGCAAAGTGGACCACAGCATCGGCGTCGCGCACGAGGTCGTAAACGGTTTCCCGATTCAAGATGCTATCTACAACAAGCTTGCACCTGTTCGGATACAGCTTCATGTCTGCCTCAACGAACTGCCTGCCACTGGCATAAGTGAGAGCATCTAGCACCGTGACGTTAGCCCCCTTAGCCAAAGCCAACGACGTGAAGTTGGACCCGATAAAGCCCGCTCCTCCAGTGACAACCAAGTGCATAATCTATTCTCTCATGCATCCCAAAGCGGTGTCCCCGCAGTGAGCGCGAAGTAGCGTAGGGACAGACGGGGCAGCAGAACCTCGCTCGACGCGCTTGGTCGAAAACACGACGAAACGGGCTTTTAGTTATACTGAATGCCGGTAATGAAAGCGAGATCGATTGAATCCAACGGCACGTAGAATCTCCGGCTACCCCATGCGTTACGACTGGGGTGACCTGCATGCGCTCCACGACTTTTGTGGCACGCCTGCAGATGGCGAGCCGCTTGCTGAAATTTGGTACGGCACCCACCGCGGCGGTCCGTCACAGCTCGAAGATGGAACGCTCCTCGAAGACGTCGTAGCTCCCCGCGGAAAAGGCGCCCACGTTGACGGCTTCCCTTACCTCGCAAAACTGATAGCACCTGCAAAGCCCCTTTCAATACAGGTGCATCCATCCATCGAAGAGGCCGAAGCAGGGTTTGACCGAGAGAACAAACTCGGCATCCCATTGAACTCACCTGATCGCGTGTTTGTGGACCGCAACCACAAGCCGGAGATGCTCCTCGCCCTCACCCCGTGGCGTACGCTAGTTGGTTTTGCCCCGGAGCAAGAACTCATTCGATTCAACGAAGAGGTATCCACTCCCCTTTCTTTGCATATTGCCAAGCTAATTCGTGAGCAAGGCCTGGAACGCCCTGCCGCGTCAGCTCTACGCGACGGGTTGAAACCGCCCATCGAACACGTGGAGGAATACGCGCGCCGATGCGGCGAACTAGCGCGCCACTCGGACCCTGCGATTGCTAAACGCGCAGGCATGCTTGAGTTCGTGCACTCGTTCTTCCCCGGCCAGTCATCTCTGCTCGTGGCCGCGTTGATGAACATCGTCGACTTAGAGCCAGGCCAGGCCCTGTTCACTCCCTCTGGCACGATTCACTCGTACCTGTCCGGCGTGGGATTCGAGGTTATGTCATCGTCGGCAAACACGATCCGTGCCGGCCTCACAAGTAAGCACGTCGACGTCGAAGGGTTGCTCTCGACTGCAAACCTGCGCTCTTCTACCCCCACTCTTGTGGAACCTGTTGAGCATTCTGAGTGTGGTGGCAGCGTCCTCACATATCAACCCGACGTAGAGGACTTCCGCCTCGACGTTTCGGATGCAAGTGAAAGAGGCCTACGAGGCGCGGCAAGCGCCGACACCGTCATAGTCGCCATAGATGGGAACGGCTTTGTCGATCAACAGCCGTTTGCAAGAGGCAGCGCCATGTGGATACCCGCAAACGGCGAGTTCGAGTTGCGCGGCACTGTCAAAGTGGCTGTCGTGTCCATCGCTGAGGCTCCCGTAAAATGGAGCTTCATACCCTAGTTGCTAAGGTAGCCGCTTAGTATGTCTCGCTGGTAAGGGCCTAGGATAGATGCCATAAGGAAACGGCACAGGAGATGAACAGTGAGCCACGAGCATAACCACGGAGCAGGCGCGCCAACCAACAGACTTTGGTTCGCATTTGGGGTCACTGCAACGGTCATGATTGTAGAGGTGATCGGCGCTGTAGTAACTTCGAGCCTCGCCGTCCTCGTTGACCTCGGACACGTGCTAACTGATCTTCTTGGTTTGGGTATGGCTCTCATCGCCGCCAAACTCGCGGCCAGGCAGGCAAGTAAACAACGCACTTGGGGGTGGGCGCGGGCCGAGGTGCTCGCAGCTGCAATGCAGGCAATCATCCTCATCGGAGTCGGCGTATACGCGGTGGCAGAGGCGATCCGCCGCTTCATCATTCCTCCTCAAATCGAAGGCATGGGCCTGCTGATGGTTGGAATCATAGGTTTGCTGGGAAATATTGCCAGCCTTATCGTGCTCTCCGGAGCGCGCGAGCACAATCTAAACATGCGGGCCGCGTTCCTTGAGGTTCTAAATGATGCTCTTGGCTCGGTTGCGGTCATAGCGTCAGCAATCATCATTAGTACTACAGGGTGGCATCAGGCAGATTCGATTGCGAGCCTTATTATCGCCATGCTCATTATGCCAAGGGCCGTAGTGATCCTACGTTCGGCCGGCCGCATTCTGATGGAGTTCACTCCCAAAGAACTTGACCTCGATGAAGTTCGCAAGCATCTGCTTGGTCTCGAGCATGTTGTGGACGTGCACGATATGCATGCGTCGACCATTGGTACGGGTCAAAATACGTTCAGCGCCCACATCATTCTCTCCAACGAGTGCTTCGCACGAGGTCACGGTCTTGATGTACTACTTAACGCCGAGCAATGCTTGCGCGAACACCATGGCGTCTCTCTAACGCACACAACGCTGCAGTTAGAACCAGCGGGATTCCGCCACAGCCGCGACGATATAGTCCATAAATAGAAACGCAGCCATTATTTAGGGTTCCGGGCCTGTATGTTGGGATTTGTGTTCAAAGTATTAGCGTTGTTGGTGGGATTGCTTTAAGAGGGGGTTCTAACCAAATACTTGGTTAGAACCCCCTCTTTTAGAGTGTGATA
>NZ_JRMU01000023.1:0-36663 GCF_000758775.1 Actinomyces sp. S4-C9
ACACTCTTCCCAACAAAAACTAGTAGGGAAAGAAGTGAGGTGTCACGCCGTTTCTGAGTTTTCACTGCTTGAAACAGCTTCTCTAGCTTACCAGGTTGCAATCACTTGTCAAGATTCCTGACTCGGATCACACTTCCTAGAAGCAGGCCGCGAAGCTTTTGGACTTTGCCATCTGTCTCGCAACGAGTTTCAACTTTACACATTCACTTTTGGCCGGTCAAACGAATCTGCGGTGACTCCCACCACACGCAAAGTTTGGGCCGGGAGTGTGGGGCATACTTGCCCCACACTCCCGGCCACTAGGTTGAACTTCCCTACTTGGCAGGACGCACTACTGCTAGGTTCCGCCTTCCCTTACGGATCAAAACGGTTCCATCTGCCAAGGCGTCCTCGGCACTAATAATCTGGTCTTCACTCTCAACACGCTCATTGTTTAGGTACGCGCCGCCCGAGGATACGGTTGTGCGCGCGGCACGCTTGCCCTTTTCTAAACCGGCTGCAACCAGAGCGTCCACGATCGTTGCCTCACCAAATGCGACCTCACCGGCCGGCAACTCCGACGTAGCCGCAGACAAAGTCGCTGCATCAACCTTCTTCAAGTCGCCACTACCCCACAGAGCGTCGGTGGCTTCCAGCACGCGCTGCAAAGTTTCTTCACCGTGAACCAACTTGGTCACCTCAGCTGCAAGAGCTTTTTGCGCCTCACGCTTATACGGGGCATCCTCTACCGTTTTCTCAAGACGCTCAATCTCCGGGCGATCCAGGAATGTGAACACCTTCAAGAAACGCACCACATCAGCATCATCCACATTCAGCCAGAACTGGTAGAACGCGTACGGCGACAACATGTCCGGATTCAGCCAGACGGCCCCGCCCTCTGATTTACCAAACTTCGTACCATCCGCCTTCGTGATGAGAGGCGTGGTCATTACGCTGACCTCCACGTCCTCCACCTTGCGAATCAAGTCGAGGCCGCCAACCAGGTTGCCCCACTGATCATCGCCGCCAGTCTCAAGCGTGCAACCGTAACGACGGTAAAGCTGCAGGTAGTCATTAGCTTGGAGGATCTGGTACGAAAACTCCGTGTAAGAAATGCCTTCCTTAGAGCTCAGGCGCCGGGCAACCGCGTCTTTGGAGAGCATCGTTCCCATCCGGAAGAACTTACCCAAATCACGGAGCAAGTCGATAGCGGATAGTTCGGACGTCCAATCCAAGTTATTCACCATTAGCGCAGCGTTCTCGCCCTCAAAATCAAGGAAGCGTGAAATCTGTTGCTTCAGGCTCTCTACCCAACCTTCAACAACCTCTCGGGGCTGCAAAGTGCGCTCGCCCGACATACGCGGATCGCCAATGAGGCCAGTTGCGCCGCCAACCAAAGCCAAAGGACGGTGCCCCGCAAGCTGTAGGTGGCGCATTAAAATCAACTGGACCAAATGCCCGTGATGCAACGAAGGTGCAGTTGGATCAAAACCGCAATAGAAAGTGACCGGCCCTGAAGACAGTTCCTTACGCAACTTATCTAGATCGGTGTGCTGACGGATCAAACCCCGCCACTGCAGATCATCAATTAGATCGGCCACTTCTATTCCTTCCAAACAACAACAATTTCCGATGGCATTCTAAGCCACCGCCACAATTTTTCACTATTTATCATCTTTTGGCTAACGTGTTCCTATGGTGAGAAAGGGAAATCGCTGTATTAGCAACGACAGGCGTAGCACGATTCTGAGCAAGTTAGAAAGCTCGGACGCTCCTATTTCCGCCACCGCATTTGGAGACCTGCTTGGCGTGACCAGGCAAGTCATCGTCAAAGATATTGCCCTCCTGCGCGCCGAAGGCGTCCCCATCTTTTCAACCAATCGTGGATACCTGCTGATTCGCCCGGTTCAGCTACCTCGACGCGAATTCAAAGTTCGCCACGACTACGGCGAAACTAAAATAGAACTGGCGCTAATTATCGAGCATGGCGGGCGCGTGCTGGACATCAAGATCGATCATCCACAGTACGGGGAAATCAGCGCCGATCTAAACGTGATATCACCCAAGAGCTTGAAAAACTTCCTGGAAAGCTTTGAACGGCCTCAACGTCTCTCTCGACTCACTGACGGCTACCACAAGCACACGGTCGAAGCCGATAGTGAAGAGACACTCGACACGATTGAGAAGGCTTTAGGCGAACACGGCTTCTTGTCCGAGCCCAAACAATAATCCGAATTTGGGATAACCCAACGCTCTGATAACGTCTACCTGAGTGTATATACAGTAGCGCTTTGGAGATGAGCGATGAAAATTCCAAATAGGATAAAAACCTCGGCAAACCGGTTCTTTATCGACGGCCTAACCGGCATGGCACACGGACTTTTTGCCACACTAATCATTGGCACAATTATGGTTTCCGTTGGAAACCTACTTCCCGATGCAGTCGGAAAACCACTGGTGCTGATGGGATCCATCGCTTCCGTTCTAACTGGTGCAGGCATCGGTATCGGGGTCGCACACCGGCTAGAAGCCAGCACCTACGTACTCGCAGGCACCGGAGTTGCGGGCATGGTTGGCGCCCACGCGGGCAAAATCCTCGACGCTGGAGTAGTAGACGGCCTGACCATGCAACTGCTCGGCCCCGGAGAGCCCCTAGGAGCCTTTCTTGCCTCGTTCGTAGCTGTTGAAATCGGCCGAGCAGTGTCCGGGAAAACTCCCGTGGACATCCTCGTGACACCGTTTGTAACAATCGTTTCCGGATCACTGCTTGGACTTCTCATTGGTCCCCCAATATCAGCCATGATGCTAAGCCTTGGAGACATCATCAACTGGGGCACCATGCATCGCCCCTTCACAATGGGCATCATCGTTTCCGTGGTCATGGGCATCATCCTCACTCTGCCCATCTCGTCCGCCGCGCTATCGATCATTCTTGGACTATCCGGCCTCGCAGCCGGAGCCGCAACCGTTGGAACCTCCGCACAAATGGTTGGGTTCGCCGTGGCCTCCTACCGCGAAAACAAGATTTCTGGCCTCATCGCCCAAGGACTTGGAACATCGATGTTGCAAGTACCCAACATCTTGCGCCACCCCCAAATCTGGATCCCGCCGATCCTGACCTCGGCCATTCTCGGCCCCATCGCCACAACTGTCTTCCATATGGAAAGCAACGCTGCCGGCGCGGGCATGGGCACCTCCGGCCTAGTCGGCCAAATCATGACTTGGACCGTCATGTCCGAAACCACGAACCCTGCGACACTTCTGGCACTAATCGTTGGACTCCACTTTGTTGCTCCCGCGCTACTAACGCTAGGCATTTCCGAAATCATGCGTAAACGAGGGTGGATTAAACCCGGGCAAATGAAGCTGCCCTAATGCACACCCGTGCGGGCAGGTGTAACAATGAAGCATGCGTAAAAGGATTGTTATAGGCG
This sequence comes from Actinomyces sp. S4-C9, assembly GCF_000758775.1. Classification (NCBI taxonomy): domain Bacteria; kingdom Bacillati; phylum Actinomycetota; class Actinomycetes; order Actinomycetales; family Actinomycetaceae; genus Actinomyces; species Actinomyces sp. S4-C9. The sequence goes on from NZ_JRMU01000023.1 coordinate 3,414, forward strand.
GCGCAAGTGGCTTTGTGGGCACCGCGCTACAAAATGAACTGAAGAACAGCGATTGGGAAATCATTCGCTTAACGCGTAGTGAACCGGGGCCCGGCGAAGCGCGCTGGCACCCCGACGCCTACGACATCGACCCTCGGGACCTCGCGGGAGTCGATGCCGTGGTTTGTCTTAACGGCGCGCCACTCGCGCGCTGGCCCTGGACCCACGCATACAAGCATGAGCTGGTGAACTCGCGGCTAAAATCAGTCAAAACTCTGGCCGACGCTATTAAATCCCTACCAGAATCTCAGCGCCCCAAAACATTCCTTACCGGCTCCGCAGTTGGCTACTACGGTTCGCGCGACAACGAAGTGTTGGAAGAAGACTCGCAGCCAGCCGATGACTTTCTTGGCGGACTATGCCAAGTGTGGGAGCGAGAATCTCGGCGCGCCAAGGTGAACCGCGTTGTCAACATTCGTACTGGCCTGGTTCTGGAGGATGGCGGAGGTATGCTCCACGCCCTTGAACCCCTGTTCAAAACATTCCTCGGCGGTCGCCTGGGCTATGGGCGACAATGGATGCCCACTATTTCACTACGCGACCACGTGCGCGCGGTGCGGTTCCTGTTAGAGAATCCGCAGCTGGAAGGCGCGTTCAACCTGACCGGACCAAATCCATGCACGAACGAAGAGTTCACAGCCGGGGCAGCCGCCCACTACCGTCGCGTTCCCGGCCCACCTGTGCCTGCGTTCGCCCTGCGCATGGTACTTGGCGATATGGCCGTGCTTGCCACTTCTTCACAATACGCTGTACCAACAAGACTTCTTGAAGCGGGCTTCCAGTTCAAGGACGAGACCCTGCAGGAGCAACTGCAAAGTTCTACTTCCATTAGGTAAAACGAATCGGGCGGGCCTGCGGAAATACCGCAAGCCTGCCCGACTCTTAGAACATCACTAGTTAGATGCGAGGCGGCGCCGGAGCTGCTCAACCTTTTGCTCCAACTCGGCCTTCTGCTCGCGCACCCGGCTTGGAGCCGTACCTCCCCGACCGGCACGGGCCGCAACCGAGCCCTGCGCGGAAAGTACACTTCGAACATCAGCCGTCAGAGCCTCATGAATCCCGCAGAACTCTTCATCCGATAGATCCCACAGTTCACGATAAGTTGCATCCGCAAGCGCCACGCAACGCCCCGAGATCTCATGCGCTTCACGGAACGGCACGCCCTTCTTCACCAACCATTCCGCGATATCGGTTGCCAGTGAGAAACCGCGAGGAGCCAGATACTCCATGCGATCGGTGTGCAGCGTCATGGTCTGGATCATCCCGGTCATTGCTGGCAATAGGACATCAAGCGTATCGATCTGATCGAAAACCGGCTCCTTATCTTCTTGCAGGTCGCGATCATAAGCGAGTGGAAGCCCCTTCAAAACCGTCATCAAGCCCGTGAGGTCACCAATCATCCGACCCGATTTACCTCGTGCAAGCTCTGCAATATCCGGATTCTTCTTCTGCGGCATAATCGAAGATCCTGTCGAAAATGAATCATCGAGGGTCACGTAGCCAAACTCGACCGTGTTCCAGATGATGATCTCTTCCGCCAACCGCGACAGGTTCACACCAATCATCGCCGCGATGAAAGAAAATTCGGCGGCCACGTCACGCGCGGACGTGGCGTCAATAGAGTTCTCACAAACCTCGTCAAACCCAAGTTCTGCGGCAATATTGCCCGGATCCATCCCCAGCGTATTACCCGCGAGCGCACCCGCACCGTAAGGGGACTTCGCAGCGCGCTTATCCCAGTCAGAAAGGCGCTCTAAATCCCGGACCAGTGGCCACGCATGCGCCATCAGATGATGGGCAACGAGGACGGGCTGGGCGTGCTGCATGTGGGTACGTCCCGGCATGATTGCCTCGCCCGCCTCACCAACTTGATGCAAAATAGCATCCACGAGATCGAGCACGCGGTCCGACAGATGCTTTGCCTCATCACGCAGGTACATGCGGATTAGTGTGGCGATCTGGTCATTTCGAGAACGCCCCGCACGCAACTTGCCACCCAGTTCTCTTCCGGCGCGTTCGAGTAAGCCTCTCTCTAGTGCGGTATGCACGTCCTCATCACCGGGCTGCGGCTCAAACCGACCGCTCTCCACGTCCTCATCGAGTGAGGAAAGCGCCGCCAGCATGGCGTCAAGCTCTGCTTCGGTGAGCAGGCCAACTCGGCCAAGCTCCCTCGCATGTGCTTTCGAACCAGCAATATCCACTCGGGCTAGGCGCCAATCAAAATGGGTAGAAACCGAAAGCGCATCCAACGCCTGCGCGGGCGCGCCCGTAAACCTACCGCCCCAAAGACTAACGTTGTCGTTTGGCATATCCCCTACTTAGTTGCCTCGAACGCGTCACCGTGCTCGAAACGAACGTCGCGGGCGGCAGCGAGCTTAGAGCTTAGGCCGTAGATCTCAATGAATCCGCGAGCGTGGGACTGGTCAAACGTGTCACCCGTTTCATAGGTGGCCAAGTTAAAGTCATAGAGCGAGGTATCCGACTTGCGTCCCGTTACCGTCACGCGGCCACCGTGCAGGACGATACGCACATCGCCGGACACGTAGCTTTGCGTGTGATCAATGAAAGCGTCGAGAGACTGCTTGAGCGGCGAGAACCACTGTGCCTCGTAAACGAGTTCACCCCAACGCATGTCTACGCGACGCTTGTAGCGGTGCTGCTCGCGCTCAAGAGTGACGTTCTCCAGCTCCTGGTGAGCCTTGATTAACGTAACCGCGCCCGGCGCCTCGTAAATCTCACGAGACTTGATACCAACCATGCGGTCTTCAACGATGTCAATGCGGCCAACGCCCTGAGCACCGGCGCGCGTGTTGAGCTCTTGAATAATCTGCAGGGGCGTGAGCTTGCGACCATCAATCGCCACGGGGATGCCCTTTTCGAACGTCAAGACGAGCTCGTCTGGAAGCGGTGGGTAAGTGGGATCATCCGTGTAAGAGTAGACGTCCTTGGTGGGCGCATTCCACAGATCCTCAAGGAAGCCTGTCTCGATGGCGCGGCCCCAAACGTTTTGGTCAATAGAGAACGGGTTTGACTTGGTGGTCTCAATGGGCAGCTTGTGCTTGTTGGCGTAGTCGATTGCCACGTCGCGAGTAAGTGCGAGGTCACGAACCGGAGCAATACAATCCAAGTCCGGCGCGATCGAGGTAAACGACACTTCGAAACGAACCTGATCATTGCCCTTACCCGTACACCCGTGCGCCATAGTAGTGGCCCCAAATTCGCGGGCCGCCTTCACCAGGTGGCGCGAAATCAGCGGGCGAGAAAGCGCAGAAACCAGCGGGTATTCGCCCTGGTAGAGGCCATTTGCCTTCAGCGCTGGCATACAGTAATCGTTAGCGAACTCGTCACGCGCATCAGCTACGTAAGCCTCAACCGCACCGCAGTCCAGAGCACGCTGGCGAATCACCTCAAGATCCTCACCGCCCTGGCCCACGTCAACGGCGACGGCAATAACTTCCGCGCCTGTACGCTCCCCGATCCAACCGATCGCAACAGAGGTATCTAGACCGCCCGAGTAGGCAAGAACAATCCGGTTTTTCTTACTCATTTATTCTCTTCTTTCTGTAGCTCTTGGCTGGAAGTTTTAACGCCTTCCGCATATTTGAGTAGCTTGTCGCAGTACGCCTGCGCGGCCTCATCTGATACGCATACGACGATAATCGTGTCATCTCCCGCAACGGATCCAAGTACCGTTTCATCCCTCGAAAAGTCGATAGCAGAGCCGAGGAGGTTCGCAGCTCCCGCCGGGGTACGAAGCACCACCAAGTTGTTTGCCGTGGCTCCTCCTACCAGCAGATCCTGGCACCAGCGCTGCAACTTCTGTTCCGCGCCTTCCTCGCCCCATTCCACCGGTCGCTCCGGGTTAGCGAGCGCATAGATCTGGCGTCCGTCCACGCCTCTAACCTTTGTTGCTCGCACTTCCAAAAGATCACGTGAAAGCGTTGCTTGAGCAACGAAAATGCCGACCTCTTCTAATGCCTCGCGCAAATCCGACTGAGACGCGATCTGCCGGGTTGCGAGGATCTGTTCAATCGCCGCGTGCCGCCCAGCCTTCGAGGCTGGCGTGCGGGTGTTATCCGAATCTTTCACAGCTCTCCTTCGCTATAGCTTCTTGAAATAATGCCGGGCAAGGCCGCCGTGAACGCATCCGCCTGCTCCCCGGTAAGTATCAGTGGTGGCGCTAACCGGATGGTTGTGGGATTGGCCGCGTTAATGATAAACCCGCTGGCTTGCGCCACCTTAACAGCCATGCCGGCACGCGGTTCATCAAGTTCAATGCCGACCAGCAAGCCGCGGCCTCTAACCTGTTTAATATGCGGATTCTTGAGAGCACGGATGCTATCCATCCACTGATCTCCCAAGATTCGTGCATGTTCGAGGAGGCCATCGGACTTGATCGTACGAATCACCGCGAGCGCCGCAGCCGCGGCAACGGGGTTACCTCCAAACGTGGTTCCGTGCATACCCGGCTTCAAAACCGCGCTTGCAACGGAAGATAAAGTAATCGTTGCGCCGATTGGAACTCCCCCACCGAGTGCTTTTGCGAGGGTCACAACGTCTGGAACCACCCCGGCGCCATGATGGGCCATCCACTGTCCTGTACGCCCGATTCCGGTTTGCACCTCGTCTACAACGAGGAGTGCGTCGTCTCGATCGCACAAAGCTCGCGCCCGGGTCAAGAAATTAGGCGGAACCTCGATTACTCCGGCTTCACCCTGTATCGGCTCAACAAAGACACCCGCAACATCACCCGCGGCGAATGCCTTCTCTAAAGCGATAGTTGTAGGCTCGATCCACTCTATATTCGAGATGAGGGGTGCGAAAGGCTCCCTATAAGCCGGCTTGTACGTAAGGGACAGCGCCCCGAGAGATCGGCCATGGAATGCGTTTTTTAACGCAAGAATGCGATTCTTACCAGTAGCGTTCCCGTGCGCCTTTACGATCTTCAAGGCGGCCTCGTTCGCCTCTGTTCCCGAGTTTGAAAGAAACACTTTGGCTTGGCCAGATCCGCCCACGATCTCGCGCAGTGCTTCGCCCAGTTCGATTTGGGGCATCGTTGCGAAGAAATTCGAGGCGTGCACCAGCGTACGCACCTGCTTTTCAACCGCCTGCGCAATAGCCGGATGGGCATGGCCGAGTGCATTCACAGCGATTCCGCCTAGCAAGTCCATGTACGTGTTGCCATCCGCATCTTCCACGTACACGCCCTCCCCACGGGTCAACACCATCGCAGGAGCACCAAACACGCCGAGCATAGATTCCTCATAGCGGGCAAGCCAGTTTGATTCCACAGCTACCCCTCCTCGGTAATCATCGTGCCCACGCCCTCGTCGGTGAAAACCTCTAGGAGCATCGAGTGGGGAACGCGTCCGTCAATCACATGCACCTGCTCAACGCCGCCTTCAAGCGCAGCCAAAGCAGCCTGCGCCTTCGGGATCATTCCCGCAGCAAGCGCTGGCATCAACTCTTCTAGTTGCGCGCGGCTCATCCGATTAAGCAGCGAGGATTTATCTTCAAAGTCTTGGTAAATCCCCTCCACGTCCGTGAGCATAATGAGCTTTTGCGCTCCCACGGCCACCGCAATCGCCGCCGCAGCCGCGTCAGCGTTAACGTTAAGCACATCGCCTGGAGAATCCTCATCAATCGCAATCGACGAGATCACCGGGATACGGCCATGACTAACAAGATCCTCTACAGGCGCTGGGTTTACCCCCGCCACGTCACCGACCTGCCCCAAATCTACCGGTTTACCATCAACGACCTGCACCTTGCGACGTGCGTGTAACAGTGCGGCGTCCTCACCAGACAACCCCACTGCGGCGATCGAGCGTTCATTCAGGAGTGATACGAGTTCGCGCTGCACTTTTCCAGCCAGGACCATGCGCACCACCTCCATCACTTCAGGCGTTGTCACGCGAAAGCCATCCGCAAACGGGGCCTGTAGCCCTAGGCGATCCAACATTTCGTTGATTTGTGCGCCGCCCCCATGCACCACTATTGGATGCACGCCCCACGTATGTAAAAACGACACGTCAACCGCAAATGCGCGTTGCAACTGCGGCGAAATCATTGCATTGCCGCCATACTTGATCACAACTTTGCGGCCCGAATAACGCCGCAGCCATGGCTCGGACTCAAGCAAAATCTTGGTCTTGTCCAATGCTGAAAGATTACTCATGATGTGTATGCACTGTTCTCGTGTACGTACGCGTGCGTCAAGTCCGTTGTGTAAACGGTTGCTGAACTATTGCCCGCACCCAGGTCGATCTCTATCTTGACCTCCTGGGATGCCGCCAAATCAAGCGATTCCTTAGGATCACCGACACTGCCGTTCTTGCAAATCATCACGCCATTGATTGAAACATTTACCTTGCCCACATCAAACGGAGCTACCCAGCTTGGAACCGTGCCGATCTGCGACAAAATACGCCCCCAGTTTGGGTCATTTCCAAAAATTGCGGTCTTCACCAAATTTGAACGAGACACCGCACGTGCCACTTCGACTGCGGCCGCCTCACTACTTGCACCACTAACCGTGATGTCTACGAAATGCTCAGCGCCCTCCGCGTCATCACGAAGCATCTTCGCCAGCTTTGTGCAAGCCTGCTCCAATGCAGTAGCGAAAGTAGCCTCATCTGGCGTAATCCCCGATTCTCCCGAAGCGAGCACTATCACCGTATCGTTAGTGGACATACATCCGTCCGTATCGAGGCGGTTGAAACTCACCTGGACGGCGTGACGAAGGGCGCTATCAAGAGCTTCATTATCAATAACCGCGTCGGTTGTTATCACGCACAGCATGGTGGCAAGTGCAGGAGCCAGCATTCCCGCCCCCTTGGCCATACCTCCAACGCGCCACCCGTCCACCTCAATCTGGACCTCTTTTGGAACGGTATCGGTTGTCATGATTGCCGAGGCCGCGCTGGTTGCGCCCGATACGTCAAGGCCGCTCACCAAGGCTGGAATCGCCCGGGTGATAGCCGCCGTATCAAGGTACTCTCCGATCACTCCTGTGGAGCAAACCGCGATTTTTGCCTGGTCCACACCCGCCGCAAGGGAAAGCTCATTCACGCAAGCTTTCACATCCTTTCGGCCTTGCTCTCCCGTACAGGCGTTAGCGTTACCCGAATTGAGCAATATGTGTGTAACCACGCCGTTTCGCATCTGTGCGCGCGAGAATTTAACGGGCTCTGCCTCTACACGGTTCGATGTAAAAACTGCGGCCGCTGCCGGTAAGATCCCCTCGTTTACTACCAGAGCGAGATCTTTACCTCCGGATGCTTTCAAACCTGCTGCGATTCCGGCCGCCGCAAAGCCCTCTGGGAAACAAACACCCGTGACCATCACAACACTCCGTTCATGTAGATGCCGAGGCACTCGTCGAAACCAAACGCCAAATTAGCCGCTTGAACCGCGGCAGCTGCAGTGCCCTTGCCCAGATTGTCGATCGCTGTCATTGCCGTTAGAACACCCGTATTCGGGTTCACTCCCGCCCACACCTGCGCGCGGCCAGTTCCTACCACCGGGCCAGATTGAGGGTAAGCCGGGGAAAGATCAATCAGTTTCTCTGCGCCGTAGACGGCCCTGTACGCCTCTTGCAATTCGGAAGTCGACACACCGTCCGTGGCAGCGTTCACCACGGCAACAATCCCTCGCGAAGTGGGAACGAGGACGGGAGTCATCTCCACCTCAATTTCGCCCGCTCCGCAAACCTGTAGATTTTGCACAATCTCGGGAATATGGCGGTGCTTTCCAACTGCTGAGTACGGCGCAATGTTGGAAAGTGCACTGGTTGCCATCAAATGTGGCTTGGCGCTGCGCCCCGCGCCGGAATAACCAACTGCAAGCGTAGCCACAAGCGACCCGGAGCTAACAAAGCCAGCTGCCACAGCCGGCATCATTGCAAGCGTCACCGCAGTAACGTTGCAGCCAGGCACTGCCACGGCGCGTGAGTTTTTGAGGATTTTGCGTTGCGTATCCGCTTTTTTCTGCTTCCCGGCGAGAATTGCACCCGCCTCATCAGCGTGGACGAGTTCGGGCATCGCATAGTCCCACGCCCGCATGTGCGGGCCGCCATAGAATTGCTGCCACGACTCCTTTGACTTGAGACGGTGATCAGCACCCGCATCGATCACCACTGGGCCGCCTTCCAGTGCGCTAGTAATTTCTGCAGATTTACCATGCGGAAGGGCCACAAAAACCAGATCGAGAGACGACAGAGTATCGGCTTCAAACGGTTGAATAATCTTGTCGGCTAAAGCTGGAATATGCGGGTTCAAATCACCAAACCGAGTGCCCGCAGAAGAAGCGGCAACGAGCACGCGGACATCGAAATGCGGATGTTCACTCAGAATACGGGCGATCTCGCTACCCGCAAAGCCCGAGGCGCCAACAATGCCAACAGAAACACTCATGCGAATAACTATAACATGCTATGAATAGTTATCAACTAAGTGTTTATATAGTGAATCCCCGACCCGAAAACGAGCCGGGGATAGTCTCAGCTCAGAGACTTTACATCTTTAGCAACAGAGCGCGCCCACCCACGAATGTCATCCCAATCGCGGAAGTCGCCTTCAACTGCGCCGCCAAGACGAGCAATCGTGCGCTCACGCAACGTCAGCTTGGACGGGTCGAGACATCCTGAGAATTGCTTATTCATCCGCGGTTGCACACCGATCTGGGTGGCGCCCACGCGAGCCGGATCCTTCACGAGCCCTGTGGGAACTGAAGACAGCCCCGCAGAGAACGTCCACAGATGCTTCTCAAACAACTCCGCTTGATGCTCCTTCATGAAGGTACGCATCGACTCTTCCCACTGCGTCATGTGAACGGAAGAACCGAGCACAACACCGCCATACTCAGAAATATCCTTCACATCCGCAGCATTGACAATGTCTACATCAACACCTTCGCTACGCAGCTCCTCGTAAATCGCATTGGCGATGTCACGGGTAGATCCGTGGCGAGATGCCCATACAACCAAAATCTTCATAGCTCTAGTTTGCCCTATTTAATGCCGATAGCACAGTTTTAGGCGGGGAGTTCACACCAAAATCAAAGTGCGAACTCCCCCGCAACAAGCTAGGCGCGCAGTTTTGCGCCAAGCTGGTTAGAAAGACGTGTGATTATCGCTTCCCTGACCTTTGCCGTCTCATCCGACTTCAATGTGTGGTCAGCAGCGCGCATCCGGAGCGCGAACGCCAACGATCGCTTGCCTTCATCGATTTGCGAACCACGGTACTCGTCGAACAACTCCACGCCTTCCAGCAAATCTCCCCCGGCAGCGTAGATCGCATCAACTACCATCGAGGCGGGAATATCCGCATCCAGCACAACGGCAATATCTTCCTTCACCACGGGGAAAGTGGAAACGGAAGAAACCGTAATCGGATTGGCCGGCATCGCCTTGATCAACGCATCGAGATCTAGCTCAAGTGCGCCCGACCGCTTAGGCAAACCGTATTCCTTAACCACGGCCGGATGAAGCTCGCCCGCGCGACCAACTTCAACCAAATTCTTTTTCTGCCTGACGAACAGCACTGCACAGCGGCCCGGGTGCCACGGAGCGGCTTCCTCCGGGGTAGCAACCGGCTTCGGAGCAGGCTTTCCGTGGGGCAACTGAACCTGCGGATCGCGGTACAGCGGCGCAACCTCTACCTGCACGCCCAAAGCAGAACCGACGGCGAGAGCCGCTTCTAAAACATCAGCCCAATCGAAGTCCCGAGCCCCTGCGCGAATGGCACTGCCAACTGCTGATCCACCGGCAACGAGACCAAGGTGCCACGGCTGTTTAGGAGTTCCGCGATGAAGAGCTCCGATCTCACGGCCACTCGGACGTTGCTCTGCCGAAGGAATAGGAGAAGGCTTCGTACCCTGCGGGCGCGTAACCATGCCCAGCTCGAAAACGCGAACTGATTGAGCGCCGCGGGCAGCGTTGCGCTGCGCCGTTTCCAGTAGCGTATCGATGATGGAAGAGCGCATATTTGGCGCGCCATCCACTAGCGGGTTGCGAAGAGTAACCACCTCTCTACGCTCATCGCCATCCAGAATGCGCTGGCGATCGTGCGCGTCACCAATAAATGGGTAGGATCCCACCTCGACAAAACCGCGGTCTGCAAGCGTGCGCGCCGCGAACCGGCGAGCCACCTGCGCCTTGGGCAATCCAACGCCGGCTGGTGCCTTAGGCAGTACCGGTTCGATATTGTCGTAGCCGTCAAGGCGCGCAATCTCTTCCACAAGGTCACAAGGCTCAGTCAAATCTGGCCTCCAGGAGGGGGCCGTCACGGAAAGCACATTTTCACGGCGTTCGACCGTTGCACCAATCGTTTCGAGAAGCTCGATAACCCGCTGCTCACCATACTCCACGCCCGTCAAGCGAGCCGGTTCAGACAGCTTCATCTCGATAGCTTCGCGCCTGGGAACCTCGTTGTAATCGGTAACCGGAGAATCCGCTACTCCACCGCCGTACTCAACCAGCAAATCAACCACGCGTTGTGCTGCAACCGGCGGGAGCTCTGGATCCACCCCTCGTTCAAAGCGTTTTGCAGCCTCCGAAGGAATCTTGTGGCGCCGCGATGTACGCGCAATAGAGACAGCGTGGAAGTACGCGGCCTCAACCAAAACGTCAGTAGTGGCCTCCTCAACTTCTGAATACTGGCCACCCATCACACCAGCCAGACCAAGAATCCGGCTACCGCGCTGGCCGTTAGGGCTATCGGTAATCAGAAGGTCTTCCGAATCGAGCTTGCGTTCGACCTCATCGAGGGTCACGAGGGTCTCGCCACCGTTCGCGCGGCGCACCACTATAGGCTCCGCGAGCGCCGCCAAATCGTATGCGTGTAGCGGTTGGCCGAGATCTAACATCACGTAGTTGGTGATGTCGACCGGTAACGAGATGGAGCGCATCCCCATCGCTTCCAGACGCTTAACCATCCATGCCGGCGTCGGCGCATTTGGGTTGATACCACGCACGATGCGGGTAACGAACCTATCGCAACCTACCCTGCCATGAATCGGAGAGCTATCATCAACCTCGATCTTGAAACCTTCAGTGTTAGCAGCCGGAGGCTGTGTCCTTAGGTTTTGAGCCAGACCTGGGTCTGTGAACTCCGCTCCTGTCGAATGCGAGTATTCCCTTGCGACCCCGCGCATGGAAAAACAGTAGCCTCGATCTGGCGTGACATTGATTTCCAACAGTTCTTCACCCAGGCCGAGCAGACCAATAACGTCCTCACCTGGTGCAGGAATCTCGCTTTCGTCAAATTTTTCTGTAAGCACGATAATTCCATCGTGCTCATCCGACAGGCCAAGTTCGCGTTCTGAACAAATCATGCCGTCAGAAATGTGGCCGTAGGTCTTACGTGCAGAGATAACGAAATCACCCGGAAGGACGCCACCAGGAAGGACAACGGCAACCAGGTCTCCAACTTTGAAGTTATGGGCACCGCAAATAATGCCGCGTGAGGGCAGATCCGAAGGCTCTTTGCCCTCACCGGGCGCATCATTCTGAACGCCAACATCCACGCGGCAGTAGTTAATAATCTTGCCGTTGGACTGCTCTTTAGCTTCCAACGTAAGGACACGACCAACCACCAGCGGGCCTTGCACAGCTGCACGGTGAATCGTCTCTTCTTCCAAACCAACCTTCACCAGATCGGAGGCGAGGCGCTGCGCATCAGTGCCGGGGAGAACCTCCACATGATCGCGAAGCCAAGAAATCGGTACGTTTGGCATTCTTAGTTCCCCTTCCCCGTTGTTCCGAACTGGAGGGAGAATCTTTGATCGCCCTCCACAATGTCATGCATGTCAGCAATCTCGTGGCGCAACATCAAGGTGCGCTCAAGCCCCATGCCAAAAGCGAAGCCCGTGTATTCATCAGGATCGATACCGCAGGCGCGTAGCACGTTCGGGTTGACCATGCCGCAACCGCCCCACTCAATCCAGCCGGCGCCGCCCTTCTTCTGCGGGAACCAAAGGTCCATCTCTGCGGACGGTTCCGTAAATGGGAAGAACGACGGGCGCAGACGAGTCTTGGCCTCGGGGCCAAACATTGCCTTCGCAAAGTGGTCCAAAGTGCCCTTCAAGTGCGCCATCGTTAGCCCCTTATCCACCGCGAGGCCCTCCACCTGGTGAAATACGGGAGTGTGCGTGGCGTCAAGCTCATCGGAACGGAACACCTTGCCCGGCACCGCTACGTACAGGGGCAAATCATGCGAAAGCAACAAACGTGCCTGGACGGGCGACGTGTGCGTGCGAAGCACTAGATTCGCATCACCCTCAGTCTCGCCGCCAACCGAGCGACCATCGATATAGAACGTGTCCTGCATCTGCCTTGCAGGGTGATCAATGTCAAAGTTCAACGCGTCGAAGTTGAACCACTCGTGTTCAACCTCCGGCCCCTCGCCTATCTCCCAGCCCATCGAAGTAAAGAAATCCGCCACCTCTTCAATCAAAACCTGAAGCGGGTGACGCGCGCCCTCGGGCTGACGCTTTACCGGAGCGGTTACATCCACAGCCTCCATGGCCAAAACGCGAGCTTCTTCTTCAGCCTCCAACAAGGCCTTTCGCTCATCGAGAGCGGCGGTGATTGCAGAGCGCGCCTTTCCAACCGCCTTACCTGCGGTTGCCTTCTGTGCCCCCGGGAGTCCACCGATTGCGCGACTTGCAAGCGCCACCGCAGACCCATCACCGAAGTGCTCCCGCTTGGCCTGCGCCAATTCCTCTAGAGTCGAAGCACTACCAATAGCCTCCAAAGCACGCTGCACAGCCGCATCCATTTGCCCAGCGTCCAAAGGGTTTACTTCTACATTCTCATCAACGTTCGACATATCAATCCTTGTCGCTTATCAACGACTACCAGACTAGCGCCTAAGGCCTCTAACTGCGGAATTGTTCCAATTTGCTAGACAAACCCATAGCTTGCAAAACACATGAAGTGACTTTTGCGCGCTACCGCGCATAATTGAAAACATGACGAGTGTAGATACAGCCCAAGAATCGTTCAAAGAACCGAAGAAGTGGCGCATGCATCACCTTGCGATGGCTAAAAGTGCCGGTCGCAAACTTACGATGATAACCGCTTACGACGCCCTCACCGCGCCCATTTTTGAAGAAGCCGGCGTGGACATGATCCTCGTTGGAGACAGTTACGGCAACGTTCAGCTGGGCTACGGTTCAACCATTCCCGTCCTCATGGAAGACATGGAACGCGCAACCGCGGCTGTGGCTCGCTCCGTAAACCGGCCAATCGTTGTGGCAGACCTGCCGTTTGGAGCGTATGAGGCGGACTCGAAGGAAGCATTCGATAATGCTGTTCGCCTAATCCGTGTTGGAGCCAATGCCGTCAAGCTCGAGGGGGGCGCTGAAATCGCTCACACCGTCGCACTACTAACCCAAGCGGGCATCCCCGTTGTGGGGCACCTTGGATTCACACCGCAGTCAGAAAACGCCCTGGGAGGCCCCCGAATGCAAGGGCGCGGCGAAGCGAAGCAGAAGATGATTGACGACGCGCTTGCCCTACAAGCAGCTGGCGCGGTTGCCATCGTCCTCGAACTCGTACCCGCCCCGGTTGCCAAAGCCGTGACCGATGCCCTGCATGTTCCTACCATTGGGATTGGAGCGGGACCGGACACGGACGGGCAGGTACTTGTCTGGGCAGACATGGCCGGCATGTACGAGTGGGTGCCGAGCTTCGTCAAGAAGTTTGCAAACCTTCGCGAAAGCCTAAAAGACGCGGTTACTGCCTACACCGAAGAAGTGAAGGACGGATCCTTCCCCGGCCCAGACCATTACAAAACCAACTAGAGAGCAAGATTCATGACCTCCGCATCACAGCTAGCGCTTCGCGCTCCGCTCGGCAACACGAAACCGGGACTCATCTCTCCTAAGCGACACGTCCCAGACCACATTGAACGACCCGAATACCTGTTTCATGACGGGCCCGAGGTGGTCACCACCTCTGATATCAAAATGCCTGAAACCATTGTGAAGATCCGCCGGGCCGGCAAAATCGCGGCCGATGCGCTAGCTAAAGCCGGCGAGGCTGTAGCACCTGGTGTAACCACTGACCACTTGGATCAAATAGTTCACGACTACATCATCGGGCAAGACGCCTACCCTTCCTGCCTTGACTACATGGGCTTCAAGAAATCGTGTTGCACCTCTATCAATGAAGTAATTTGCCACGGGATCCCCGACTCGCGCCCCCTAGAAGAGGGCGACATTGTCAACATCGATGTAACCGCCTACATCGACGGGGTGCACGGCGACACTTGCGCCATGTTTACCGTTGGTGAGGTTGATGAGGAATCTCGCCTGCTTTGCGAGCGCACCGAGAAAGCTATGTATCGCGGAATTAAGGCAATAGCGCCCGGCCGTGAAATCAACGTGATTGGTCGGGTCATTGAAAAGTATGCTAAGCGCTTCGACTACGGTGTGGTGCGCGACTACACGGGGCATGGCGTTGGCGAAGCCTTTCATTCCGGCCTCATCATCCCTCACTATGATTCGCCGCGCGCAACCGAAATAATGGAAGTTGGCATGGTCTTCACCGTTGAGCCAATGCTCACTCTCGGTTCTATCGAATGGGAGCAGTGGGACGACGACTGGACGGTTGTCACCAAAGACCGATCTCGTACCGCCCAGTTTGAACACACGATCGCAGTTACCGAGGACGGCGCCGAGATCCTCACCCTGCGCTAAAACTAAGGAGCACACCATGGAACAAGCAGTGGAACAAAACCTTGCTTTTGGCATAGACATTGGCGGATCCGGCATCAAGGGAGCCGTGGTCAACCTTGACACCGGCGAGTTCGCCACGGAGCGCGTGCGCATTCCTACGCCAAAAAAGTCCACTCCCAAAGCCGTAGCGCAAACCTGTAAAGAACTGATTGACCAGTTTGATTTGCCTGCTGCCATGCCTGTTGGCATCACGTTCCCCGCCCCTGTCTCGCACGGCGTGGTTCTGTTCATGGCTAACTTGCACAAGTCGTGGGAAGGCGTGAACGTCATCGAGCTGATGGAAGCAGAACTTGGCCGCAAGGTCTATCCCGTCAATGATGCAGATGCCGCCGGTTATGCCGAAGTTGTTTACGGCGCAGCCAAGGGCGTTGATGGCCTCGTTATTGTTACCACGCTCGGCACCGGCATTGGTACCGCGATGATCTACAACGGACAACTGCAGCCGAATACGGAGCTCGGCCACGTTGAGATTGATGGTTACGATGCGGAATCCCGGGCCTCATCGGGAGTGCGCACGGCTGAAGGCCTGTCGTTTAAGAAGTGGGCGAAGCGGCTCACCAAGTACTATTCCCACCTGGAGATGCTGTTCACTCCCGACCTGTTTGTAGTGGGTGGCGGCGTGTCTAAGAAGCATGACCAGTTCATGCCGCGCATCGACATCAAAACGCCCATGGTTCCCGCCAAGCTATTCAACACTGCGGGCATTGTAGGGGCTGCGGCTCTGGCCAAACGCTACCTAACCGCATAGATCGCTTATAAATTGCGCCGCCCTCATTCATTAATATCTGAGGGCGGCGCGTTTAAGTAAAGGCGGAGAAGACGGCCTGTAAGCCGGATTCTGTTCCAGGGCGAAGCCCCTTCGATGGCCATCTATCTCGGGCCGTTGTTACCAGCGGCCTCTAGCAACCTACCCGCGCGCTTTGGACGGACAGCCCGGCACGCTGCTTGGTTTTGCTCCCGGTGGGGTTTACCCTGCCGGCCCAGTCACCTGGGCCGCGGTGGTCTCTTACACCACCTTTGCACCCTTACCCAAAAACGGGCGGTTTGTTTTCTGTGGCACTATCCCGCGAGTCACCCCGGGTGGCCGTTAGCCACCACCGTGTCCTGTGGAGTCCGGACGTTCCTCGACAATGTCGCGGCCATCCAGCCATCTTCTCCGCCGCTCAAGTCTACTAGAGTTGGACGCATGCTTGTACTTTTACCTCCATCCGAAGGCAAGACCCTTCCCGCCTCGACCGTCAATTTTGATGCCGACGCGATCGCCCCGTTTTCCATGCAGCTCGCAGATGCACGCCAGAGCGTGCTCGATTGCTTGATTGAAACTTCTGCGCGACGCGACGCCCTGGAAATCCTAAAAGTAGGCAAGACCATTGCCGACGAGGTTGAAGCGAACAAACACCTGCGGTCAGCGCAAGCTGGCCCCGCTTGGCAAGTTTATTCAGGCGTACTTTACGAAGCTGGCCGATTTGGCGAGATCGGCGCGCAGTACACGGCGAGCCCGGACTTTGAGATCTGGGTTCAATCTGCCCTATTCGGAGTGGTAGACCTGGCCTGCCCCATCCCGCCCTACCGCCTATCAATGGATACGAAACTACCGGGTCTAGGCAATCTTGCCCCATGGTGGAAGAAGCACCTAGAAACCCTCATGGGACAGCACGCCCACCATCGCGTAGTGGTTGATGCCCGCTCTGGTGCGTATCAAAAAGCCTGGCCGGGCACGTCCGCCGAATGTGACCTCATCCGAGTGAATGCGGTGCGCGAACGCGACGGGAAACGCACCGTGGTTTCACACAATGCGAAGAAATACCGCGGAATCCTCGCTGGCGCTCTATTGGAGCACGCGAGCGAGGCTGACGGGTCCATCGATTTTGTGCTCGATACCGCGCGTTCACTGACCGGCGCCGATTTTACGGGCGTCGAAGTTAGACAACGCCGCGATTTTCTCGAGCTCGTGATTGTGACGAGCTAGCGCCTACTCGGTTTTGACGATGATTGCTTCAAGCTCGTCGGACATGAGCACTTCATCCTCGGCAAGCATCGTGATGTCATGCCATTCCGATTCAGGAAGATCCACAACCATGCCCACGATTTGGCGGCCCTTCGCCTCGTACACGCCGATGCCACCCGTGCGCTCGCGGTAGTACTCGTATTCATCCAGCAACTCAGAGTCGATTTCGCCTGCAAGTTCGTCACGTTTTGCAAGCTTTTCGTTAAGCTCAGCTTCGACCTCGCCCATCGCATCTTGAAGCTGCGCGATTGCGGCCTGCTCATCGGTTCCAACGGCTTCGGTCTGGCGGTCTAGTTCCGAAACGGTTTCCTGCGCGGCCTCGAACGAAGCCATAACGTCGATCAGTTCATTTTCGAGGACGTTGCGGCGCTGGGCCATCTGGTTCAGCTCGTGCTGCATGGCAGTGAGGTCTTTGTGAGATCCTTCGCCTGCCGCGAGGCGCTCGCTCATCACGTCTTGACGGGAGGTGAGGCGCTCCAGATCATTCTCAACCCGCTTCACTTCACGGTTTGCGTCCGTTGCGGCGGAGCGCGCGGTCACTTTTGCGCGTTCCAGGTCAGCTTTTCGCCCCTCAAGGGCGTCGAGCACTTTGACCGCCGGGTGTATACTGCGGGCCGCGCGCAACTGCAAGATCCGCGTGTCAACCTGTTGTAGTTCAAGAAGTTTCACCTGGTCCGCTTTTGAAGCTTTCACTATGCCCGCTCTTTCACTAGGTAGTGCTTTTAATTCTAATCAAGTGTATTAGGCTGACGCGCCCTACCCCAATAGTTTATCCAAGGGTTTCCAGGTGCAGGTTCCACGGTTCGGTAACAAATCGCGAGACATCTACCTGTAGCTGCACGCCCGCATCTGCGGCGGCTTCTTCAAGATCATCTGCCAAGTGTGGTAGCCACAGCCATTCAGTTGCCCAATGCGAACCGCAGATGAGGGCCGGGCCACCTTCTTCGAGGTGTTCACCGGCCGGATGGTGACGCAGGTCCGCGGTGACGTATACATCGGCCCCAAGCTCGCGGGCGCGCGCGAGGAAGGAGTCGCCAGACCCTCCTGATACGGCAACAGTGCTTACCGACGTCTCAAGATCATTGCCGGGCGCACCCACGAATATGCCGTGCGGGCCAGCGGGGAGGGCTTTTGCCACTCGGTCAGCGAACTCGCGTAGTGTTTGCGGCGCTTCGAGCTTGCCGATGCGGCCCAAACCGCGAGCGGTTCCCGCCTCGTCCTCGTCGATGGGATCAAACGGTTCACCTTCGATACCGACCGCCTGCGCAAGAGCCCATGCCACGCCGCGCGCCGCCGAATCAGCGTTGGTGTGTGCGTTCATGAGGGCCACGTCAGATTTGATGAGGTCGTGCACAATCCTGCCCTTGTAATCTAAACGCGACACGAAGCTGGTGCCGCGCAGATATAGAGGATGGTGCGTAATAAGCATGTCGTAACCGTCCTCGATTGCCTGCGCAACCGTTTCGGCAACGGGATCAACAGCCAGGAGGATCTTGCTCACCTTCTGCTCAGGATCCCCAACGATTAGGCCGTTCTTATCCCACGACTCTTGGAGGCGCTGCGGATAGCGGGCCTCCATAATTTCCATAATCTGCGCAACATTAAGCATGTACTGAGACTATCGAAGAACTGCCTGCGCTCAACGCAAATACCCTTTGCGTTTTGATTTTCAAAAGACTCCCCCATCCCCAACGATGATTGTTGGTTACGGTTTTAAATAAGGCGCCTTATCTAGGGTGCGGATGGGGCAGCGGTCGAACCGCGGAGAATAAGTTGGGTTGGGATCGTTATGTGCAGGTTCTCGGTTTCTCCTTGGATATGACGGTGGATCAGATTGACCATTCCAACGCCAGCCCCATAAAAATCCTGTTTCACGGTGGACAGGGACGGGAAAGAAAACTCCGCCAGTTCGATCCCGTCAAACCCGATCACAGAAACGTCCTCGGGCACTCGTCTATTTCGTTCATGTAGCGCTCGAATAAGGCCCAATGCAACTTCATCGTTAGCACAAAATACTGCGGTAACATCGGGGTTTTGCGCTATTTCCTTACCCGCTTCATACCCTGACTTCGCGCTCCAATCCCCCAAGATTATGGGCGGAATCTGCCGATTTTCTTTTGTCAAAACATCGCGCCAAACCGATTCACGAACCTGGGCGGAACGCGAATGCTGCGGGCCGCGCACATGATAAACAGTGCGGTGGCCTAGGTCTAATAGATGATTCACGGCCTTGCGCACACCCCCTACTTGATCAGCAGAGGCTGAAGGATGCACATGCACCAGATTAGAATCCGAGGAAGCAACAGGCAGGTTAGGAGGTAGTGAAAGCTGATTGGCATTGGCATCTCCCGCCTGCACAATGACAAGGCCATCAATATCTTCTTGGGAGAGCAAAGATACCGCTTTATGAACCTGGGGAGTGTGCGGATGCTCCACTTGAACTAAAGTGACCGAATAGCCTAACTGGGCGGCCCTATCGATCACACCGTTAGCGGTATGAGCCTCGCCAGTGCGGCGGATCTCTTGGGTTAGCAACCCAATAACTCCGTAGGAACCCGTGCGCAATGCCTGCGCGGTGCGATTGGGGGTGTATCCGAGTTCGGATATGGCTTTGAGAACCCGCATACGGGTAGGCTCGGAAACATTTTTATGTCCGCGTGTCACGCGCGAAACGGTTTGAGCGGAGACGTTCGCCGCCCGCGCCACGTCGTGAATGGAAGCGGCCCCACCTTCCCGCTTTTCTGTTCCTGTCACCCATGAAGCCTATCAGATAGAAAAGATCGATTTGTGACCTACGCAACTCGATCCAGTGTTATCGTTATCATAACGTGTGGCATCGATAACACCGCGAGGTGCTAATGGCCGGCCGCTAATGCATTGACAGGAGAAATAATGCAGTTACAGGTTCACCATCGAGATTTGAACGTTTTGCATGAAAATACGCTGAAACCTCGCGCCTACTACATTCCTATTTCCCCAAATCTTTATCACAACGGGAATAAGTGCGAACGTAACTTTAATTTGGATCGCGAACACTCAGACCGTTTCCAACTTTTAAATGGCCAGTGGAGTTTCGGATACTACCCAAACCTGGAAGCGGTACCCGAGCGCTTTTTTGCGCCTGAAAGCACTGACCTCGAAAACACGATTCCCGTTCCAGGGGCATGGCAATTCAACGGCTGGGATGACCACCAGTACACGAACATCAACTACCCGTTCCCGTTCGACCCTCCACACGTTCCGCACAACAACCCGGCGGGCGCGTACCGACACGTATTCAACTACCGCGAAGACCCGGCAGCGCCGCAAGCTCACCTGGTATTCGAAGGCGTTGATTCTTGCTTTTACGTGTGGGTGAACGGGCAGTATGTGGGCTATTCGCAGATAACACACGCCCAATCTGCCTTTGACGTCACGCAGTTTTTGAAAGACGGCGAAAATACGCTGGCCGTTTTGGTTTTCAAATGGTGTGACGGAAGTTATTTAGAAGACCAGGACAAGTTCCGCACTGCCGGCATCATCCGCGACGTTTACCTATTATCCCGCCCTGAATCACACCTAAACGATTATTTCGTAACTACCGAAATGAGAGGACACAATGCTGAGGTAACTGTGCGCGCAAACTTCGCTGACAACTCGCTGCCAGTGAACGCCACTTTACTTCGCGACGAGGACGAGATCGGCAGCGCCACCTTGACCCCCTACACCGATGACGCGGGGATTTACACCCACACGGCGCAATTCACTGTCCAAAACCCACGCATGTGGCATCCCGGTGACCCGTTTTTGTATCGGTTGGTAATGGAAACGGATGCGGAAGTAATCACAGAAACCGTTGGCATCAGGGAAGTGAGCATTGAAAACGGCGTCTTGAAGTTGAACGGCACTGCTATAAAACTAAAGGGCGTCAATCGGCACGATTCTGACCCAGACACCGGTCCAGTAGTTTCTGTTGAGCACATTAAACGAGACTTACGTCTAATGCGCGAGCACAATATTAACGCTATTCGCACCGCCCACTACCCTAACTGTCCCCAGTTCTACCATTTGTGCGATGAAGCCGGTTTTTATGTCATGAGCGAGGCAGACAATGAAAGCCACGGTACTAGAAATCGGCTATTGGCAGATGAGTCTGAAGAAAACATTGTGGAGCATTGGAACAAGCCCATCGCTGACAACCCCGATTGGATAGCCTCCACGATGGACAGGATGGAAAGGTGCATCCACTCAGAAAAGAACCGGCCTAGTATTTTCTCTTGGTCTGCGGGCAATGAGTGCGCCTATGGGCAAACGTTCGAAATCGCATTGGAATGGGTTAAAAATTTTGACCCCAGCCGCGTGACGCACTACGAAAGCGCGTTCTACCGTTCCACTGACCGAAAGTACGACTACCGCAACATCGACCT
The DNA here is from genome assembly GCF_000758775.1 of Actinomyces sp. S4-C9. Classification (NCBI taxonomy): domain Bacteria; kingdom Bacillati; phylum Actinomycetota; class Actinomycetes; order Actinomycetales; family Actinomycetaceae; genus Actinomyces; species Actinomyces sp. S4-C9. The sequence continues at coordinate 24,609 of NZ_JRMU01000023.1, forward strand.
TTACGCCCGGATGTATCCGCCGCTTACCGATATCACAAAGTATTTGAACGAACTGGGCGATAAGCCATTCCTTTTAGTCGAATACTGTCATGCGATGGGCAACGGTCCGGGCGACTTAGAGGACTTTTGGGCTATGGTTGAAGCCGACCCTCGCATGTGTGGCGGATTCATATGGGAGTGGTGTGACCATGCTGTGAAAGACGAAGCCGGAAATCTACTCTACGGCGGTGATAGCGGGGAAGATCCTCACGACGGTAACTTCTGTGTAGACGGCTTGGTATCTCCATATCGGGTGCCTCACATTGGTTTGCTCGAGGCAAAAAATGTATACCGTCCGCTTCGCTGCGAATATGACCATGCAGGTGGACAACTCCATGTAACCAACACTGCCGACCACCTAAATGCAGCTGACTATGCTCGCCTAGAGTGGATCAAAGTTGTGGATGGCGTTCAAGAGCGCGGCGAACTAACACTTCCGAGTTTGCCAGCCCACGAGACCATCACCCTCCCGTTGTCGGTAGACATTCCCGCTGAAGGCCGATGCTATTTACGGGTGGAAACCATCCTCACTCGTCCCCTTGCTTTCCTTGAACCGGGGCATTTGCTTGGCATTGACGAGTCTGCCCTCTCCAATACAAAACCGCATACTCCGCGCGCCCTCGAACTGGTGAAAGAGGCCAGCCAAACCCAAGTTTCAAGTACCACCAAAGTGCAGGAAACACCACTGGAAATACTTGTGGAAGCCAGCGAGTTTAGCTATACATTTTCGCGTCACACCGGGATGCTCACAGCAATATCTAGGAGTGGGAAGAACCTACTGACTCGGCCTTCCGAGCTCAATATCTGGAGGGCACCTACCGATAATGACATGTACATCCGCCCACTTTGGGAACGTGCACGCTATGACCGCACCTACCCACATGCGTACAAAGTAAGAGTCTCAACCGGCGAAAGTGGCGTAATCGTGAGTAGCCACGTAGCCCTGGTGTCAAAATCAGTCCAACCGACTTTGAAGGCCAACATCGACTGGATTGTTAAGCCTAATGGAATCATCCAGGTGAATGCGAAAGTCCAAAGGGACACGCAGTTTCCTGAACTGCCTCGCCTTGGGCTGCGCTTCTTCTTCGACAAATCATTGCAGCAGGCTCACTGGGCGGGACTTGGCCCACACGAAAACTACATTGATAAGCGTCGTAGCGCTTGGCATGACCAGTTCACATCCGACATTGCCGACCTGTTCGTTTCCTACTTGCGACCCCAAGAAAATGGTTTGCGGTCAGATTGTGACTACTTGGCACTACGCGGCGAAGACCTGTGCGTAGAAGTGGGCAGCGAGAACGTCTTTTCTTTCAACGCTTCTTATTTCACTCAGGAAGAGCTAACTGCTAAAACACACTATTTCACGCTGGAAGAAGCTGACTGCACAATCTTGTGCGTCGATCACCTTCACGCTGGCATCGGTTCGCAAAGCTGCGGGCCGAAGTTACTTAAGCAGTACCGAGTCGATTTTGAGACAACTAACTTCTCATTCACATTCAAGGTTTCTGTCTGAGCAAGGAGACGATAAGCCATGGAAGAAAAGAAATACCTTAAGTGGTACAACAAAGTAGGCTACGGTTCTGGCGACATCGCAGGAAACGTTGTTTATGCCTTCCTCTCAGCGTTCGTAATGATATACCTCACGGACACTGTGGGAATGAACGCGGGAATTATTGGCACTCTAATGATGTTGTCGAAGTTCTTCGATGGCTTCTCTGACATCATCTTTGGGCGTTTGATGGACAAAACCCACTCCAAGATGGGTAAGGCGCGACCATGGATGTTCTATGCGTTCTTCGGTTGTGCTGCCATGTTGGTGTTGATTTTCGCTATCCCAACTTCTTTAGGGGCAACCGCACAGTACGCGTGGTTCTTCATCACCTACACTTTGTTAAACGCAGTATTCTACACCGCTAATAACATCGCCTACGCTGCTTTGACCGCCCTTATTACGAAGAACAGGGCCGAGCGCGTGCAGATGGGTTCAATCCGCTTCATCTTCGCTTTTGGCACGAGCCTGACGATCCAGACGGTTACGGTTGGAGCTGTACAGGCTATGGGAGGCGATGCAGCTGCGTGGCGTAACATGGCGATCATTTACGCCATCATCGGCATCCTGTCCAACTCGTTGGCTGTATTTTCAGTTAAGGAGCTGTCCCCCACTGAGCTGGCTGAGGGAGACTCGGAAGCGGCGAAGGATGACGAGCTCAGCTTCCTTGAGGCGCTTAAGCTCCTTGGAAATCGTTACTACGTGATCATTGTGGTTTGCTTCATCTTGATGCAGTTCTTCACCGCCACGCTGAACATGGGCATTTACTTCATGACCTACATTCTGGGTAATGCAAACCTACTGGGCGTATTTGCGTGGGCAATCAACATTCCTCTCATCGTAGGTCTTCTTGTAACGCCGTTGGTAGTGCAAAAGATTGGACGAATGCAACCGGTTACTATCGTCGGCTATGTCGTTGCCGTCCTTGGCCGCCTAGGCGTAGTATTCGCTGCAATGATGGGATCTATCCCGCTGATGCTGTTCTTCTCTGGACTCGCCTCCCTCGGCATGAGCCCATTGCAAGGAACTCTCAACGCCCTTATTGCGGAGATCAGTGAGAACACGTTCTTGCGCACAAAGAAGCGCATCGACGGAATGATGTTCTCCTGTTCCTCACTCGGCGTAAAGATTGGTTCTGGCATTGGCACAGCTGTTGCTGGATGGTTGCTGGAATATGGCGGGTACGACGGTAAAGCCAGCGTACAAAGCGAATCTGCACTACAGATGATCTCATTTATGTACCTGTGGATTCCGATGATCGCGAACCTGCTCATTCTTGGTTTGCTGTTCTTCTTAGATGTTGAACGCAAGAACGAGGTATTGCGCGCAAGTCTAGACGTGGGCGATTCAGTACCGGAGCACGTTGGGCAGGCGAAACTGGCGGCGGAGGGCACCTCTGGCAAGCTAGTTCAAGGTCACACAATGGGTGGCGCTGGCTCTAGGGAATCTGTTGGTCTGCACCTAGCGGACCCGCAGGCTGAAACCCGAAAGGAGAGACAAGATCCCCGGCCGGAGCCTCCAAAGGACGGCAATAGTCAATCCTAACGGGAACCTACTTAGCCGATGAGGTTGATTCCCCATACCCGATCGGCTCTAGGTGTGGCTCCGCACAAGCGGGGCCACACCCTTTTATACGGGCGAATCCTTGGAAGCAAACTGGACCACCCACGCGGCAACAGAAAAACCCGCGCATTAGCGCGGGCTACTGTGGGCCCAGAGGTGTTTGGTTTCAGGACATCGTTCGTCCCTGTTCTGCTCGACCGGCCTGTAGATGTCTCAAGACATCCATCAACGGATGTGTCACGACATCCTAAATTAATGTCCTATGCCTTCCGTATCCTTTGGATAGACCTAATGAGAAGGTGTAAAACGTCGAGAGGAGATTGGAATGTCGGACACGCCGATCTGGCCGGGACTAGTTGATACGGAGCACTTGAAATCTGAGTTTGTTGACCTATCAAATCTGCTGGCGAATGCCGCTAGGGATGGAGACTGGGACACGGTTATTGAGATGGTTACTGAAAGCTTTTGGATGACTGCGAACCAATGGCGTGTAACTGGGTCTTCTTGGTTTGCTCCGCTGCACCAGGTTGCTTGGAATGGGGCTCCGGTGGAAGTTGCTGAGAAGCTGATCGAACTTGGAGCATGGCGATCACTTAGAACGGCCGATGGAGACAGACCCATAGACATTGCACTACGCCGAAATCATCTGCATCTCCAAGATGTCTTGACAGTTCGCACTCCTTCAGAGCATGAACTTGAAAAGTATGCAGCATGGGACAAGCGTCTCGACGATCTGATAAAGGAACGAACCTCAGTTCTTGGCCCTGTGAAGTATCGACCGGTGACAACTGAAGTGATCGGTCTCGAGCCCCTCGAACACATGTGGTTCTCGTATCCGGGCATGTATGGCGGCTTCCATATGGGAGTGCATTGGAACCGGCTCGTAGTAGAGAGCTGGTGCCGTGTAGTTGGCGGTTCAGGAGCTGGCAACAAGGTTCAACGTCCATCGGGCGACGGTGCGAGAGATTGCTCGGCGAGCGGGTCATCCGAGCAGAGCACCGGAACATTCACAACAGCTACGAAGTGAGGCGGCACGCCTCTACGCCGGGGGCCTCACGCTCAGTCAAGTAGCAGCGCAGTTGGGAATCGGCGACGAAGCAGTTCGCTCAGCAGTGGTAGCTAATGGGGGCACAATTCGACCCAAAGGTCGTCGAAAGATGAGTGCATATTTCTAGATAACTCAACACTCTAAAGTAGGAGCTTCTAGTGTTATGCGTCAATCTTCCAACCTTCTCCAATCTCTGGAAGGCTGTCAGATAACACTGCTACTTCAGTAGCCTTCACGACTCGGTGAGCGGAGTAATTCAACTGGAACTCTCTCCGACGTCGCTCTGCATATAGTTCAGCGACCTGAGGGGCGTTATCGTAGGTTAAAATCCATCGACTAGTAGCGAAATTATTTAATATCTCCGCTAAGTGAACATGATCCTCTGCTGTAAAAGCGTTGAGATAGAGAGAGCCAGCCTTCTCGAAATAGGGTGGGTCGGCATATATAAAAGCATCATTCTGGCTTGCAAATTGGGCGATCACATCTTTGCCGTCTTGTCTAGTTGCGATGATACTGTCGGCGTAAAGTGCCAGAATTCGCATTCGCTCTGTAAGACCGTCGCGATTGAACCGAGCATCGATCTTATAATTTCCGGTTTGTTCCAGCCCACCGATTGGGCCACCATTGAGGATGCCCGAACGATTAGTTCGATTCAAGAAAAATGTAGCGAAACCCAATTCTTTGGTATTGCTTGTGTCGACGGCTCGATATATCTCGCGTTGTCTACGCCATTCGTTCACGTCTAAAGAGACGCTTTGAATCTGTTCGATCAAGTACTCTGGATGTTCCTTGACCGTCAGCCAGAACGAGTAAATCGCCGGATCGAGATCATTAATGACGACCTTCTCCACTTGCCCTGTAACAAGTAGGCTTAGACCTGCCCCAACTCCACCGGCGTAAGGCTCAACGTAAGTACAGCCCGCCATGTCCATGTCTCGAATGAGTTTCCTCAGTCGGGAATATAGGGCGGACTTCCCGCCTGGGTAACGTAGCGGGGAAATGCGGGGGCGCCTGCTCGTCACACTAATATTTACAGCGCTCATGGTTTCATCAAATATCTCATGATTGATTCAATCGACGACCACATCGCAAATGCTTGATCTCTGTCAACATTAAAATGATGATTGTGATTTATAGCGTTTAACGAGTCAGCGGTCGAGGTGTAGGTTACAAGGAAGCCGGTTTGGACCCTCTTGATTGGTTGTTTCAAATGACTCGGACCGTTGGTGTTTACGTGGTCGAGAAGCCAACTCAACGCGTTACCTAATTGCACGCGACCTTTATTGTTGTGTTTAGTTTTACCTATGTCGATCGTTTTGTATTCCGCGAAAGCCTTAATTGATTTTTCTAGGACTGCTCGAATCGCCAGAAATGTCACATTCGGAAACTTTTGCACGTCAACTTCAGACAGCTCTCCTAGGAGAAGTTTTAAGGCTTCCGGGTAGGCATCTGGGGCCTTTACTTGACCCAAATCTAAGTTTCGGGGTTTAGCTTTCTTCTTCACTGGTGAATTTCTCGCAGGTGACTTTGTCCGGGAGGTATTCGCGGTAGGCGACGATCCACTACCTGTGGCTCTTGCCGCAGATGAGCTGCCGTCCCCTCCACTCGGCGCGACACCCAAGTTGGCACCAGCCCCGACAGTATGGTCAGGATCTCCTGAAGACGAACCAGCGAGCTGGGTATCTGGAGCTGATGCTACTATTCGCCGCAATTCGGCCATTAATTGGGTGTATCGAGGACTTTTTACTGAATTCAGGCTTCGAGTGTTGATGTTCTCTTCGAACATGCCTCGTACAATTTCGGTCGCCACTTCTTTGAAGACCTCGTCGGACACTATTTTCGAGAGCGTCCCATCTGACTGCATTGTCAGGCCAATCAGCTCAACGAATTCTTTCGACTCATAGATACGCGCGAGTGTAGAAAGTCCGCGAGCCCACTTCTTAGTATTCAAGAAGTCTTGCAACTCAGGATCGTCAAATTGCACGGACTTGAACAAGTTAATGAATAACGCGCGACGAACAAACTTAGTGACGTCAATCGTCGGATAGCGAGAAACCAGCTCATTCAGAGTGCGGCCAGAGTCGATCTGAGCTTGAAAAAACGCTGCCTGCCTGCTGGGGGTCCATGCTCGCCTTAAGTTTCCAGTATGTATGGCAGCGATAAGTTGGTCCGCTTCGTCTTGACTAGGAGCAATCATGACCCGAATTTTCGCCAGAGACGACCTATCAGGTAACTGTTTTGCCAAAGCGCTAATTCGAGCTTGGTAATCTGGCACCAACATAGGGTTTTGAATTGACTTAAGCGCGGCAAGTCGTCTATTCCCCTCGACCATCACGTACTTACCTTGCCGATCAAGAACTACAGGTGTTTCATGCGTCAGATACCCAATTTTGCAGATGCCTTCAACAAGTCCTAGAGCGTCCTCATTGACGAATAGGTCTTCAATAATATCTGCCTCGACTTTCGCATCAGCGATTTCGAGGCGAACATTCTTCGGATCTAAACGTATGTCTTTCAGCACATCAAGTTCAACGATTGGCCAAGTCGAAGTGTCTAACATGAGCAGCAGCCTCTTCCGAGAGTAAAGGTGGGTAAAATCGGACGCTGAAAACAGAGAGGTATTCTACAAAGGTTTGTGGTGTCGTAGCGTCGAAAAGTCGACCTGAATCTATTTATCATCCGCCACTCCACCCCTCGACTCACTTGACCCACTCACGTATCTCAAAACGTCACTCTTCAAAAAACGCCAAGCACGTCCTACTTTTTCGCCAGGCAATGTACCTGCTCGTGCAAGCGCAAGGACTGTCTTAGTCGACACCCGCAGCAAAGCCGAAGCTTCGTCAGCCGTCAAGATTTCGTTGTCTTCTGACATCTTCCCGCATCTTCCGTGAACTGGACTTACCTTCACCCTACTGGACGACAGATTTTCCCACCAGCCTGACAGCCAGCCGCTGTAAAAACTGGGGCGGTTGTTCGATGCGAGTATGGCCAAATAATGTCTGATGAAAGATTCTGAACGTTAGGTAATGATGGCGTTGGTAGCTCACCTTCCCTTCAACGACGAAGGGACCGGGAACTTGGACACGCTCTTGACATTCGTGACGGATGAACGTGCGGCACGGATCGCCCTGACCGTGATCATGGACCCCACTGATGCGACAACGGGGCATCTCCTTGCGGTTCACGGCGCAGTCAACACTGTCATGCTGCTTGCCGACGACGCACCGGTTCCCGGTTTGGATAACGTGGAAGCTCAGCTGTGGCGTAAACGCTTGCTGCCCCGGGTGGAACCACGACTGATCCAAGAAGCGCTCGACCTCACAGAACGTGGTGGCTTCAAGACGCTTATTCCCAGCGATGACAACTATCCGGCGTCGCTCCACGATCTCGGCGACGGTGCTCCATATGTCCTCTGGGTCAAAGGCGAGAAGTCACTACTCTCAATGCCAGTGAGCGATCGCTTTACGATCACCGGTGCACGTGCGGCAACCAGCTACGGCGTCCAGGTCGCAAACGAGATCTCTGCTGACCTTGCCAGTGACGGGAAAGTGATTGTTGCTGGTGGCGCATACGGTATAGATGGTGAAGTTCACCGGTCTGCGTTGGCTGTTGCGGGTCATACGATTGCGGTGATGGCCGGTGGAATTGACCGTCCATACCCAGCGGGTCATCGAGATCTGCATGAACTTGTGAGCGATGTCGGATTGTTGGTGAGCGGGCAGCCGCCGGGAGCCACGCCGACACGAGCACGGTTCATGGCCCGTGCCCGCATCGAAGCTGCACTTTCGGGTTCAACGACGATCATTGAAGCCGGTTCACGGTCGGGCTCGCTGCTGGTGGCTCAACAGGCATACTCGCTGGGGCGCAGCGTCGGTGAGGTTCCCGGGCCGGTGACAAGTGCCACGAGTTATGGCCCACATCGACTCATTGCCCAGGGCATCGCCAGTGTCGTGACCAACGCCAACGACGTACGGGCGCTTTCCGAGAAACAGCCGCCTTCCGGCTCGATACAACAACTCAGCGCCAAGGCATTCCGTATGGACAGCTACTCGGCACATGCTCGTGCCGCTCATTCAGCTCACCGTGATCTCTGACGGAACCCACGAGATCAGCGATCGCAACACGGATCGTTTGGCCTCGAGCTGCATGTGTAGATAACGACGCGGATCAGTGCGCCGTTTCTAAATCACGATATTCAGCATCCTCGCCAGACATATGCTTGGTCCTCTGCTGATTCCTGGGTCTGGCCTTGAGCCGGTTGACCTGGAGACGCACAAACAGCATCAGACTCAACGGACCGATCCACAACATCTTGAGCCCGTTCCAAATGCTCAACAGGACAAGCACATTGAGCCAAGCCGGGCCGCCATCATTGATGGCCTGTACCAGGATTGCCGCGATCAAGAAGTATGGGATCGCCAACAGCATCGCAGGCACACCCCATTTGAGACCGCATGGGGTGCGGATCGCATCAAGCAGGATATTGGTCGGCATGTACCGACGCAGAAAATTTCGGGTATGGACGCTTCCAGTCCAGAGCAAGCGGATCACGATCTCGTTCCTCTCCATCGCACAAACAACTCCGACGAGGCGATTCGTTGAAGAGTGACCTGGAGGGTCTGCCACAAGTGGCGCGTTGGAATGAGTATCCGCCTCTGTCACCAGGATACGACGAAGCACTGACAGGAGGGAAGCCCGAGACCTTCTCGGCCTCAGAGTCCGAGGGTTCGGTTGACCTGTCGCTGCTGTTCACGGTGTGGAGGTTGCTCGACGGATGCTTGGAGTTGCGTGACGGCAGCGTGTGCGCGGGCATAGTCGATCTTCTGTGCGGTGCGCTCGGGTACCGGTCCAAGCGGGTCGGTGCTGGTGATTTGGTGTCGGTCGCGGTAGGCGGCGATCACGCGCGCACGGCGACGCCAACGAGTCATCATGTCCTCGTTCTGACGTTTTGGGAGGAGCGGCTGCACCCAATCGGCTGTTTCATCGACGGCTTGGTCAACGAGTGCATCAGCGCGTTGCTCGATCAGCTGGTGTCGCGCATTGAGTGCCTGCCGCATTTCTGGGCTCATGGTTCCGTCTGCGGGTGGGATGAGTCCTGCGATCAGGCGTGGCTGTTTGCGCGTCCGTCCTGATCCGGCTGGGCGGGCGCTGGCTTTGGCGAGTCGGGCGTGCAGTACCGAGGCGATGTCATCTGCGTCTTCGACGCTGCGGGCTTGTACGAGGCGTGGCAGGAGCCGGTCAACATCGTGGTGATTGGCTTCCGCTCGTCGCAACTCCGCCGATAGTGCACCATACGCATCGGAGGCAAGTACGTCTTCCGTCTGTTGGAGTGTGAGGCCACTTGCATGTAGTAGCGTCGCCCACCGGTCGTGTTGGGCGGCTTGCGCGATCGTCTCGTACTCCGCGGCGAGTTGGGCGATCGAGCCCCACTGTTCCTGCTCTGCCGTGATGGTTTCGTGTGCGGAGAGTTCAGCGCCGACGTGTTGCATGACTCCGTAGAGCACGGACCTGGCGGTGGCATCGGTGTTATCGCCAGGGTGGGGCTGGCTGTGAGCATCATCGGGTTGGTTTACGGCGACATAGGCGTGGTTGGCGTTGCGGCCGCGGGTCATTGCGACGTAGAAGTTCTCCCGTGTTGTTGTCGCGGTCACAACCGTGTGCGCGGCGTCGGTCGTGATGCCTTGTGCCCGGTGTGCCGTGACGGCGTAGCCAAGATCAACATGCTCAGACACGTACACGGCAGGCAGCACGATCGCGCCGCCAAAACGACGCCCGACGGCCCGTACGGTGAGCGAGCCGTCGTCACGGACCTGGGTGATTTGCCAACGTCCACCGTTGCGCACCCATGTGTCCTTCGTGCGCAGTCGCCTGTCGTTACGTCGAGTAATGATCGTGTCCCCAATACCTGCTATCGACCCGTCGTTGAGTTCCACCTCACGACTCGGGCGCAGCCTACCGTCAAGAATCAGATCGGCGCGGGCACGGTTATTGAGTGCGGTGACAGTCTCATTGGTCTCCGCGATCAACACCGACATGAGTCCCGCCGCGGTGTCTTCACGCCAAGCTGCATAAGCAGCATCTGTCATAGCATCTTCGTCACCGTCGTGGATGCGGTCATGATCGATATAGGTGTTGATGATGTCGGTGCGGCCGTGCCGAAGATCAAAGGATGCGGTCTTTTCCAACTCGTTGCTGAACCGGTGAATATCGATCAGTTCGGGTGCGTCGTTCCGGTCACCGGCCAGCAGCGCGAACGCCCCACCGGCGTCTACGGATTGCAGTTGCGCATAGTCGCCAACGAGCAGTACCTTCGCGCCCGCCGTTTCGGCAAATCCTGTGATGCGATCCAGTGAATGAGTACCGGCAAGGCTCGCTTCGTCAATGATCACGAGCTGACCAGCCGTGAACGTGGTGCCGTGAGTGAGGTGGTTGTGCCACCACTTCGCAGTGTTTTCTGTAGCGATACCGAGATCTTCAGCGAGAACTTCTGCTGCGACAGCTGACGGTGCGAGGCCAACAACCGAACCGGCTCTGTGTTCGGCTTCCCATGCACGGCGGAGCGCGTTCATCGCGGTGGTCTTCCCGGCACCGGCTGCCCCCACAAGCACGTCGATAGTTCGCCCGGACACCGCGATCGACGCGAGTGCCGTCGCTTGGTCATCGCTTAGCATCCGCCCATCATCATCAGGAAGAGGGGTGATCTGCTCGACCGTCGTAAGCGCCACAGTCGGTGACACCGTGGCGCGGGCACGTTGCAGGAGGCGGTCTTCTGCTTGAAGCAGGGTTTCGGAGGAATACACGGTGGAGTGCTTCGGGCGGAACCGGCTCGTGCCATCATCTCGTTGGAAGACGACAGGGCTCGACGCTAGTTCAGGCGGTGTCAGACGTAGCGATGCGTTCTCGGCCGAATCGACCACAAGCCCGGTGATCGCTTCACGATCCACCATAGAGGCGAAGCGCCATCCCATGAGTTGACGGGATGCTTCGGCGTGCAGGTTCCAGCGCCGCCACGTTGACAGTTTCTCACCCACGGCCTCCACCACTGCCTGCCCGATCTCAGCAATCACAACGAGGGGCACATCATCAGCACGCAACAACATCGCGGGAGGGTTCACTGCAACGTCTTGTGCCCACCGGGTTGCATCTTGACCGAGTAAGCGCGTTGCACGGGTACGCCAGTCTGAGGTGAGTTCCGCCAGGGATCGCACCTGCTTCTCGGGCCGGGTTGGGGTTATAGGACAAATTGTGTTGCTGGGGGGGTTAGTCCCAGGTGTTGTTGTATGGGGTGGAGTGGTGTAGTTCGTTCCATGCGATGGCGTCTCCCCATTTTGGGATGATCCCGTCGGTTTGGTGTTCAAGGCTGGCTTGTTGCCAGGCGTTTTCTATATCGATGTCAGTGGGCATGGTTTTAAGGATTTGCGCCGCTGGTAGCGGGTCCTCGGTGTGCATGTAGCACCACCAAAAGATTGCTTTGATGCGCCTAGTTAGGCGCATACCGCGATGATTGCGTAGCATTTGGCGAAGAGGTGAGTTGATCACGCCTTCGATTTGGTTATTCATAGCCGGCATTGGCATTTGCCAGGCGGGGTCACAAAATGTGAACAATACGCCACGACTGATGAGCTTGTTAATACTGTTACGTACTCCGACTAGGCGCTCATGAGTGTAGACCCACCCTGTAGCAGTGAGGGTTTTCTCGGCTAGAAACCCGCTCCAGTACTGGTCCCAGGCCTGGTAGTTGGCCAGCCAGGCCAGGGCTTGGCCTGTGTTTTTAACCCTTAGCAGCTGTTTTCCCAACGAGTACAGTTCTTTAGAAGCTGGTAGTTTCGGGCGCGTAGTAGTGGCCTGGGAGGGTG
>NZ_JRMU01000024.1:0-33331 GCF_000758775.1 Actinomyces sp. S4-C9
AACCATTCCTGGTTGGGGCCCACCACTTGGTGGGGCCCCAACACGTGCACCCACCCCACTAATACAACGGCGTTTAGCCTTATAACCACACTAGTGCGCAAACGCCACTAGAACAGTAGCCCACAGCTTCCTTGCTTATCGTCGTCGTGACGGCAAACAGAAAGTTTGACATGATAGAAGCGTGGACTCAGATAACGTTCCCGTACAGAGATCAGGCGCTATTCTTCTAGCAGCCACACCTATTGGAGACACTAATGATGCCTCTCCTAAACTCATTCGTGCCCTCGCAGAAGCAGACTTGGTGGCCGCAGAAGACACGCGTCGAATTCTTAAACTCGCAACACGCCTCGGCGTACGTATCAACGGCGACATCAAATCCCTTCATGAGCACAATGAGAACGAGCGGGTAGATAAAGTTCTGCACCGAGCTGAAGACGGCGAGCGAGTCCTCATCGTCTCCGACGCTGGCATGCCCACGATTTCCGATCCCGGCTATCGGGTGGTCAGTGAAGCAGCTAAACGGGGCATCCCAGTCTCCGCACTACCCGGCCCTTCCGCAGTACTTACCGCACTTAGTGTCTCGGGCCTACCCACCGACAGGTTCTGCTTTGAAGGCTTCATACCCCGCAAACAGGGGGAGCGGGAGCGCCGCCTCGAAGACCTTAAAGAAGAGCCACGTACCATGGTGTTTTTTGACTCCCCAAAGCGGATTCACGAGAACCTCACAGATATGGCCAACATATTTGGAGGTGCGCGCAAAGCAGTGCTCTGCCGAGAACTCACCAAAACCCATGAAGAGATTATTCGCGGAGACCTCAATCATTTAATCTACGCAACCCGCGACGACGTCAAGGGTGAACTAACACTTGTGGTTGCAGGCGCAGATCCACGCGACAAGAGCGCTGAAGACTACGTTGCTAAAGTCATTGCCCTAGCCGAAGGCGGAATGAAACTGAAAGCCGCCGCCAAACTCGTATCCGAAGAAACTGGAGTTCGTAAAAACGAGCTCTACCGGGCGGCCCTCGCTCGTAAACCCGAGTAGTAGCCATTCGATTTCATGTGCAACAGCGCGGTGCTTCGCGATCCTCCTTTATCGATTTTTAAGACGGTCAAACTCTCAGCAAGCAAAGCGCTCCGATTTGAAGCGGTTTCCTTTATTGGCAAAAGAACGTCAGCGAGGGGAGTAGGTGGAACCGGGCCCTGCAAAAGCACTAAAGTAGAGCCATGAGTCGAATTCTGTCAGCAGTAGCATGGCCGTATGCAAACGGCCCTCGTCACATCGGACACGTAGCAGGCTTCGGAGTTCCCTCCGACGTATTCTCTCGCTACATGCGGATGCGGGGCCACGAGGTACTCATGGTCTCAGGTACCGATGAACACGGTACGCCCATCCTCGTTGCCGCTGACGAGCAAGGCATGACTCCACGCGAACTAGCCGACAAGAACAACCGCCTGATCGTTGAAGACCTAGTGGCCCTCGGCCTGTCATACGACCTCTTCACGCGCACCACCACCGGTAACCATTACCAGGTTGTGCAATCCATGTTCGAAGTAGTGCGCGACAACGGCTACATGCTTGTCCAGCGCACGCACGGCGCAGTGTCGCCCTCCACGGGGCGCACGCTCCCTGACCGCTACATTGAAGGCACCTGCCCAATCTGCGGTGACCCCGGTGCTCGCGGCGACCAGTGCGACAACTGCGGCAATCAGCTGGATCCCACCGACCTCATCGATCCGAAGTCGCGAATCAACGGGGAAACACCAGAGTTTGTGGAAACCGACCACTACTTCCTCGATCTTCCCGCTCTCGCCAAAGCGCTATCAGCTTGGCTAGATGATCGCGAAGAGTCGGGGCGCTGGCGACCTAACGTCATCAAATTCTCGCAGAACTTCCTTGAAGATATCCGCCCGCGCGCCATGACTCGTGACATCGACTGGGGGATTCCCGTGCCCGGTTGGGAAGATCAGCCGTCCAAGCGTCTTTACGTTTGGTTTGATGCGGTAGTTGGCTACCTGTCGGCATCCATCGAGTGGGCGCGCCGCATCGGTGATCCAGAAGCCTGGCGCAAATGGTGGAACGACCCCGAAGCACTGTCTTACTACTTCATGGGCAAAGACAACATCGTGTTCCACTCGCAGATTTGGCCAGCCGAACTGCTCGGATACAACGGCGGCGGCGATAAGGGAGGGCAACCTGGAGACCTCGGCAAACTTAACCTACCCACCGAGGTGGTATCTTCCGAGTTCCTCACTATGGAAGGCAAGAAGTTCGCCTCCTCGCGTGGCATCGTGATCTATGTGCGCGACATGCTACAGCGTTACCAGGCGGACGCCCTGCGCTACTTCATTAGCGCAGCCGGGCCGGAAACCTCCGACGCTGACTTTACTTGGGCGGAGTTCGTGCGCCGCACCAACTCTGAACTCGTAGCCGGCTGGGGCAATCTGGTGAACCGCACGGCCTCCATGATTACCAAACGCTTTGGTGAGATCCCACAGCCCGGTGAACTGGAGCAGATCGACCGCGACCTCCTCGACAAGATCGAGGCAGGATTCGAAACTGTTGGGGATAAGATTAGCCGCCACCACCAAAAGGCTGCGATCCGCGAAATCATGGCTCGCGTTGGGGAAGCCAACAAATACGTTGCGGACACCGAACCCTTCAAGCTGAAGTCCGAAGAGCAAATGCCGCGCCTGCGCACGATCCTGTGGACTCTGGCGCAAGCGGTTGCTGACCTGAACCTCATGCTTTCGCCGTTCCTCCCCACCTCCGCAAACGCTGTTGACGCGGTTATGGGGGGTAAGGGCGAAATCGCGCCAATGCCTCGTATTGAAGAGGTAACTGATCTTGACGTTAAGGCCGAGGACGGCTCAGACTTGCACTACCCGATCATTACCGGCGACTACAGTGGTTTCCCCGAGTGGAAGCGCCACGACGTGGTACCCGGCACGGTGATCGGCAAGCCCAAGCCTGTGTTCCAAAAGCTTGATGACTCCGTCATTGAAGAAGAACTCGAACGCTACGCCGACCTAACCGACAAGTAGGCGAGGGGGCGTAAAGACCTAAAAATATTGGTGCGGATCTGAAAAATCAGGATCCGCACCAATACTTTTACCGTTTCGAAATGGCCCGCATTTAACGCGAGCCCGGGCAGACTACTTGCTGGTCTGAGCAGCCTCGTTCGCCAGGTCAAACGAGTCGTAGCCGCCCGTCAGATTGCGAACCTTGAAACCCTCCTGCGAAAGGATACGCTCAGCCAAGTAGGCGTTTAGGCCGGTCTTGCAATGCACAGCGATTGCGCGGTCGCCCGCAATTTCGCGCAGCTCGTCAAGTCGGCCGCGAAGTTCGAAAATTGGGATAGCCACAGCCTCGCGGATAACGCGATCCGGGGTAATCGTGTGAGTTGGGCGAACATCCAAAATGACTTCATCTGCTTTCACCTGCTCAAAATCGGAGAAGTCCCAGATCGGAGCGTTGCCCTCAAGCGTGTTGCGCGCAACGAAGCCAAGAATGTTGATCGGATCCTTGGCCGCGCCAATGGGGGGAGCATAGGTGAGTTCCAGTTCCGCAAGATCCTCCGCAGTCATTCCCGCGCGAATCGCAGTGGCGAGGACGTCAATGCGGCGCTCCGCACCGTCCTTACTCACAGCTGCGGCACCCAACAGGAGCCCATCGGGAGCGAAGTTAGCGTTCAAATGGATTGGGGTCGAGCCGGGGTAGTATCCCGCGTGGTTAGCCGCGTGGATGCGTACCGTCGTGTGCTCTATGCCCATTCGGTCAAGCTTTTCTGAGCTTGCGCCCGTGAATGCCGCAATGTAGTTAAATAGGCGAATGCCAGCGGTCCCGAGCACCGGAGCCTGCCTAATCGGCTTGCGGCCCAAAGCCACGTCTGCCGCGCGCCTACCCTGCCGGTTTGCCGGGCCCGCCAGCATTACCGGAGCCACGCTACCGTCTGCCCACTGCACCTCGACGGCGTCGCCAACCGCAAGAATATCCGGATCCGAAGTTATCTGGTTCGCATCAGTTAAGATGCCGCCGCGCTCACCGAGCTCGAGGCCCGCGTCTTTAGCCAGCTGAGAGTTGGGGCGCACGCCCATCGCAGTTATCACCACGTCGGCCTGCAGCTGCTTGCCATCAGACAAAGTAACCTTCACGGGGTAGCCATCGCCGTCCTCGAACTTCGAAGCTCCCACACCAAGGTGCAGACCAACCCCGTTTGCGCGAAGCTCACGGTGCAACACCACGGCCAGGTCGCCGTCCATCATGGGCAGGACGTGGCTGGCGAACTCCACCAGTTCAACCTCAAACCCGCGGTGGACCAGCGCCTCGACAGCTTCCAAGCCAATGAAGCCTGCACCAATCACAATCGCTTTGGCCGCGCGGTTCTTATTCGATTTTGCAAGGCCTGCCTCGGCCAAGCTGATGACTTTGTCCATCTCGGGGATGGTGCGCAGCGTTGAGACAGCCGGATGGTCAATGCCTTCAACCGGGGGAGTGGCCGCCACCGAACCGGGGGCTAGAATCAGCTTGTCGTAAGCCTCCTCGTACTCGCCCGCAGGGCCCACGGCCGTCACCGTTTTCGCATCGCGATTGATCCGGGTCACCCGTGTTTCAATCCTCACGTCCAAGTTTGAGCGGCGAGCCAGCGACTCGGGAGTGTGCAACAAAAGTGCATCTCGCTCCTCAATCTCCCCGGCCAAATGATACGGGAGGCCGCAATTTGCAAATGAGACGTACTCCCCGGCCTCAAAAACCACAATCTCGGCGTGCTCATCGATACGGCGAGCCCGCGCCGCCGCGGACATGCCGCCGGCAACGCCGCCAACAACTACAAGCTTCATGACACTCCTAAAACTAAAAAGCTGCGCAAACTACGCAAGGGACAAGAAGATTTTGCGAAGTTCCTCAGCGTCGGGATGATCATCCACCCCGCTGCCTTCACTGGCCGCACAAGACTGTATGGCCGCCAAAACCATCGCGTACGTAGCCCTGTCCACCGCCTTCGATGCCGCGATCATTTGCGGCAAAATCTCTAGGCACGGCTTGTCTTCCTCAAGCTGGCGGATAATGGCATCAATTTGACCGCGTGCCCGAGATAGGCGGTTTCGAACCGCGCGGCGATCTTCTTCGCTTACCTGAACTGAAGCCATTTTTACAACCTGCAATCTATACGAAAGATACCCCCACGGGTACACGATCGATCATATCGTGTACCCGTGGGGGTATTCTCGAAGGGGAGTTAATCGAGTGGAAAATCACCACATCTTGGACTTCTTTTCCTTTACGCTTGCTATGGCCGCGGTAATCAGCATAATGAGGCCCATCACCGTTAAGCCCACCGTTCCTATCAGAGGCCAGTTGAACATGTGCCACCACGGCATCGAGATGATAAGCGCTCCGATAGCAATTAGGGTGAGCGCCCAAGTTAGCAGGCCGAACTTAACCGAACGATCCTCGTCCTCATTCTCTAAGGGAGGCTGAAAAGCCGGACGTTGCGAGGCGAAGCCGGTATCTGCGAATGGGTCTTCTTGGTGGCGCGAATCTTCGAAGAGGGAAGAGGCGCCAGGCGTTTCCCCGGGTATATGCTCGGCTTGCGCTGGCTCGTTTTGTGCGGGGGCAGCTGCGAAGACTTCAGGCTCTCCCGCGTTGTTCTCGGTTTCAGTCGCGTCGGACTCGCCTGTGACACGTGGATCAAACGCGCTGGGCTGGTCCGCTGGATCAAAGTTAAGTTCTGGAAGAAGCTCGGTTGCGCCGGAGTCCTCTCCCTCGCCAATCGGCATTTGGGTGGTGCTGTCCACCTCAAACGAGGTGGTCTTATCCTCGTCAGGAATGTTCTTATTTTCCGTCATGATTCACTCCTAAAAAGCCATAAAAGCCGATGCGCTGCCAACAATCATCATGAATCCCGGGACGAGCACGGTCACAGCGATTGACAGTGCAGTGAGCCACGTGCCGTGCTTGCCCTGTAGCGCGCGCACTCCCAAAACCATTCCAGTGATTATGAACGCGACGCCAACCACCGAAGTTGCGATAATTCCCGGATTCGTAAAGAAATTCATCCGCCACAGTAGCCAAGTGAGGGCCGTAACGAGGAACAGTGAACCCGTAATGCCAAGGAATGCAGACACGCCAGGGCCCTGCGGGCGTGTCCTCACCGGGTAGGGCGGTAGTGGCACAGGCTGCCCATACGGGGCGTAGGGAACTGGCCTCGGCTCAGGGCCACGCAAGGGGTGCGCCGGTTGGTTCGAGTTCCATGCTGTTTGATCGGCCATGAACGCGGCATTCGTGGGAGCGGGACCAACTACATTTTCCTCGTGTTCCGGTGCGGCGTCCGAGACATTCCAAGCCGGGGCGTTTGGTTCCTGCTGGTTTTGGTTATGCGGGGAAGGCTCACCGGGCTGGACCGCGTTGCCAGCCTCGTCAAACCTGAAGTCGTTCTGGCGGGGAGGAAATGCGCTGCTCTGAGATTGGTGCGCCTCGCCATAGGGTGGGCGCGGACCATGTGGGCTCCCGAGCTCCTCACGTTGTTTGCGTTTACTCATCAAAATAATGATCAGTACAGCCGCTGCGACCAAGAAGAATGTTGCGACGGTGCCTCCCGCACCATACAACCCTCCAATCCAGCCATCGCCCGTTTTGTACTCGATAGAAATAGGCCAGAAGAAGCCGAAAATAGCAAACGCTGCCACACCCAAGTGCGCGATATAGAAACGTGCCTGAATGAACTCTTCAAGATGGATTCGGTTATCCGTGCGTTCTGGAACAAGCGCCCAGAGCGCCGCATACGCGAACAGCATCACACGCGGGTTCAAAATCGCGAAAATGAACATCAGGCCGCGAATCAGGTTGGCGTCAAGGCCTGTAATAACTGCGGCGCCGGAAGCCACGCCGCCGATCCAACGATCGGGTTCACGGCGAATACGCCAACTGCGGATCGAATTGAAAAAGCTCTGCCGACCCCGCTCACCTGGCTCGTAGGGCGGGCGCGGAGGCTGATAGTTGTAACTCATGATTCAATAATCACCCGCGCCGCCGTCTTGCGGTATCAGGGAAGGCCCTGATTTCACCCTGAATCTGGGGTAGGGGAAGTACAAGCGCGGTGATTTTTTGGCACTATGAGAGTGTGAATAGCGCGCAACAACAAAATTGGCTGGCCGCGGTAAGGCCGCCACTCGAGCGTACTCCGCGCGGAGCGGATGGTAGGCCTAAGCCGTGGTTGGCAGGCGTCGTATCCGGGCTGTCCGTGCACTTGCACGTATCCGTAACGGTGCTACGAGTAGCTTTTTTAGCGCTGGTTCCACTTGGGAGCCCAATACTCTACGTATGGTTGTGGGCACTCACGCCCAAGGTGAGCGAAGAACGCAGATACCGTGCGGCCCGCATCGCCAGGCCCGTTAAAGAACACCGAAACGTACCCGCCGGTACCGCCCGCAACGGCATCGCCTTTGCCATCGTCCTCCTTCTAGCCGCCGCGATCTTCTGGGCCGTGCAATCCGGGTGGATCTACCTCAGCAAAGACTGGATCGCAACCGCCCTCCTCCTTGCGGGCATCGCCCTCATCTGGGTGCAGTCCTCCAGCATCCAAGACTGGAAGAACCCCATGGTGCTCGGCCTTACCGGAACGGGTGTAGTTGCCGTCCTCGGCGGCATCACCCTCCTACTTCTGGGAGGAGGGGCAGCCCTGCTTCCCGGCCTTATCCTAGGCCTGGCCCTCATCCTCGTTCTCGCTCTCGCATTCTCGCCGCTAGTTATGCGCATGACCAAAGAGCTCTCTGCCACCCAGGTGGCTCGTGCCCGCGAAACCGAACGCGCCGACATCGCAGCGCACCTGCACGACTCCGTCCTCCAAACCCTCACTCTCATTAAGAACAATGCGGATAACCCCGCCAGCGTGCGCTCTCTTGCCCTCAAACAAGAACGTGAACTTAGATCGTGGCTATATACGGGAGCAGAACGAACAAGCGCATCCGCTAGGCGCCTACTCGAAACGTCAATAGAGGCGGTTGAAGAACTTTACGGCGTAGAAATCGAAACTGTAACCGTTGGCGACGCCGCGCCCGGCCCTAACGAACAGGCCGCCATCGCCGCCGCCACAGAAGCCGCCAAGAACGCCGCACGCCACGGAGCACCGCCCATACAGATCTACGCGGAACTTGGCGACCAGTACGACATCTACATCAAAGACGCAGGCCCTGGCTTCGACCTTTCAAACATGCCTGCCGACAGGCACGGCGTGCGCGACTCAATCATCGCTAGAACCGAACGCGCCGGCGGCCGCGTAGAAATCCGCACCCTAAACCCCGGAACCGAAATTCACATTAGTGTTCCTCGAAGTGAAAAGATTAAACCGTGACATTAAACGTAATAATCATTGATGACCACCCCCTCGTACGTGCCGGCGTGCGCCACGAGCTGTCAAAATATTCCGAAGAAGTCAGTGTTATTGGCGAAGCCGAAGACGTAGACAGCGGTATCGCCCTCGTTCGCGAACTCCAGCCAGACGTCGTCTTGCTAGACGTGCACCTACCCGGTGGAAGAGGCGGAGGCGGCGCTGAAATTCCGCGCGCAACCGCTGACCTTCCCAACGTGCGCTACCTGGCCCTCTCCGTGTCAGACTCGCCCGAAGACGTGGTTGCAACCATACGCGCAGGCGCTCGCGGATACGTCACTAAATCGATCTCCACCAAGGATCTCGTGGGAGCGATCATCCGCGTTGGTGCCGGTGACGCTGCCTTCTCGCCGCGCCTTGCCGGGTTCGTTCTCGACGCATTTGGAACTCGCGAAATCGCCACTACCGATGAGGAACTAGATCTGCTCTCCGCGCGCGAACGTGAAGTTATGCGGCTAATCGCTCGCGGATTCACTTACAAAGAAGTAGCGGGCGAACTTTTCATCTCGGTAAAAACTGTAGAAACCCACGTTTCGTCTGTACTGCGCAAACTGCAACTCTCAAACCGAAATGAACTTGCGCGTTGGGCTGCCGCAAGAAACATCGTGTGAGCGCCCCGCTAACTTCATGTCCGTGGCAGTGTGTACAGTTGATGCGGGCGGCTAACCTGCCCGAATAGTCGACAAGTTGGAAAGCGCGATGCGAAGCTTTAACGAACCTGCACACTCCTACACCGCACTACCTGGCCTGCCTCCACTGGCGGGGCAAGGAGACGAGCCGGAAGTATCGTGGGATACGCCGGGCACGCTGTGGGAAGAACCAGCGTCTGTTGACACCAGTGACCTCACCAACGGCCTCAATCCGCAGCAGCATGAAGCCGTTGTTTACGAGGGCGGGCCGCTACTCGTGGTGGCCGGTGCGGGATCCGGAAAGACGCGTGTGCTTACTCATCGCATTGCATACCTGCTCCGCACGGGGAGGGCTCGCGCCAGCGAGATCCTCGCAATCACATTTACTAACAAAGCTGCGGCCGAAATGCGGGAGCGGGTTGCCGGTCTAATCGGCCCCGAGGCGCGCCGCATGTGGGTATTCACTTTCCACTCCGCGTGCGTGCGCATTCTGCGCGAGCAATACCAGGCGGCGGGCCTGCGCTCCTCGTTCACCATTTACGACCAGCAGGATTCCAACCGTCTCGTCACCATGGTTGCACGTGCCCAAAATGTCGACACCAAGCGGTTCAGTGCCAAAATGCTTCAGGCGCGTATTTCTGACCTCAAGAACGACCTCATCACGCCTAGTAAATACGCGGAGATCGCACCAAACGATCCAGTTTCGCAAACCGTTGCAAACGTCTACCGCGACTATCAAAAGCGCTTGCGCGAATCGAACGCCCTCGATTTTGACGACCTCATCATGCGCACCGTTCAGCTTCTCAAAGAGAATAGGGCCGTTGCCGAGCACTACCACAGGCGATTCCGCCACATCCTCGTCGACGAGTATCAAGACACGAACCACGCGCAATACGTGTTAATCCGCGAACTAATCGGAGATGAAACCGATGTTCCGCAGGGCGAACTGACGGTAGTTGGTGACTCGGACCAGTCGATTTACGCATTCCGGGGCGCCACCATTCGCAACATCGAAGAGTTCGAAAAAGACTTCAAGAACGCGCACACCGTGGTCCTAGAACAAAATTACCGGTCCACCCAAAACATTTTGTCGGCAGCAAACGCCGTCATCTCAAAAAACTCCGGGCGGCGCGCGAAGGCCCTGTGGACCGACCTGGGCGCAGGAGACAACATCATCTACGACGCGGCCGAATCTGAACACGACGAGGCGCGCTTCATCATCGGTGAAATCGACAACCTGATCGGCACCTACAAGTACGGCGACATGGCGATCTTCTACCGCACCAACGCCCAATCGCGCGCCCTAGAAGAATCGCTTGTCCGCGCCGGAATTCCATACCGCGTTGTGGGCGGCACCAAGTTCTATGAGCGTAAAGAAATCAAAGACGCGATTGCCTACCTACAGGCCATCGCAAACCCTGACGACACGGTTTCACTACGCCGCATTATCAACACGCCCCGGCGTGGCATTGGCGACAAAGCGGAGGGGGCGTTCATCGCCCATGCCGACATGTATGCCACCAATTTTGGAGGGGCGCTACGCGAAAATTGGATTGCAAAAGACTGCCCGCGCGGGGAAGGTGAGGGCGTAGACCTGCCCGAGGGGGCATGGGAAGCTCACGTAGAAAAAGCTCGTGCAGAAGGCGGCAGTAACTTGGTTACGGGGGCCAGCCCGAGGGCGCTCAACGCGGCCGCGAGTTTCTGGGGGCTGCTCGAAACCATGCGATGCGCGGTAGAAGCAGGAGCGACCATTAGCTCTGTACTCGACGACGTCACGGAAGCCACCGGCTACCTCAAAGAGCTACGCGAATCTAACGACCCGCAAGACGCCTCTCGCGTTGAGAATCTGGCCGAACTACACTCCGTGGCCGAGGACTTTGCCCAGGTGAATCCCGAGGGTGGGTTAGTGGACTTCCTCGAGCGGGTATCCCTCGTAGCAGATGCCGACCAGGTTCCAGACTCCGCGGACCTTGCGGGCGGCGCGAGCAGTGGGGAAGTCACCCTGATGACCGTGCACACTGCTAAGGGCCTGGAATTTCCTATCGTGTTCGTCACCGGCCTCGAGGATGGGACATTCCCACACCAGCGCAGCCTCACGGACGAAAGCGAACTATCCGAAGAGCGTCGCCTCGCATACGTTGCGATCACGCGCGCCCGAAAACGTCTGTACCTAACGCGCGCCGCCGTGCGGTCTGCATGGGGAACGCCCGTGGATTTGCCCCCTTCGCGTTTCCTGGACGACATTCCTGGCGAAGTGTTGGAAATCAGGCGTGAGCGTACCCAAATGGACAATTACCGCTCCGGTGGTTATGAATCTGGCTACGGGGCTAAATACAGTTCCGGTTCGGGCTATTCCGATTCTGACTTCAGTCCCGCCTTTGGGTCGGGCCGCTACCGGGGCTCCTCCTCTGGGAAGCGATCGTCGCGCGTCACCTCGCGTTTTGACAGTGACGCTGTGAGCCGCGTGAGAGAAGCCGGTGAGAAGTTCAAACCCACCAAACTCGGGCAAGGCAAGGCGAAGAAGAGCTCCGCCCCAGTGATTCAGCTAGCCGCCGGCGATCGGGTGCAACACGCCTCTTACGGTGAGGGAGTGGTGATTCGTCTGGAGGGAGACGGAGCGTCACAGGTAGCGCACGTTGATTTTGGGGAAGGAAAACCACGCAGATTACTGCTTCGTTACGCTCCGCTAAAGAAGCTCTAAGCATTCCTTGGCAAGCTAATGGCGCAAATCTCAAACTTGATATATGAAAGTGAGATTCGCGCCATTAGTGACGCATTTTTTGCCGCAAGACGCTAACCTGATATCAAGATGTCTCGATGTCGAGCTTCTTTTGATTGGAGCTCTTCTTCAGATTTCGCAACCGAGGACCATACGATCCAGACGAAAGGCAAGGGCGTGGATCTATACGAATACCAGGCGCGCGACCTCTTTGAAGCGCACGGTGTACCAGTTCTCCGTGGCATCGTCGCCACCACCTCAGATGAAGCAGAAGCGGCAGCTAGCGAACTGGGAGGTGGCACCGTAGTTGTCAAAGCCCAGGTTAAGGTCGGCGGCCGCGGCAAGGCAGGTGGCGTTAAACTCGCGCACTCGCCCGGTGAGGCTCGTGAGAAAGCCGAGGAGATCCTCGGCATGGATATCAAGGGCCACACCGTCCACCGCGTCATGATTGCCGAGGGCGCTGCAATCAAGGAAGAATACTACTTCTCTATCCTTCTTGACCGCGCTAACCGCCGCCACCTGGCCATGTGTTCGCGCGAAGGCGGCATGGACATTGAAACCCTCGCGAAAGAGCGCCCCGAAGCCCTCGCCAAAGTAGGCCTGGACGCCACCGTTGGTATCGACGATGCGAAAGCGCGTGAAATCCTTACCGAGGCTGGCTTTACTGCTGATGAACTTGATGCGCTTGCTCCCGTCCTCGTGAAACTTTGGGACGTTTACAAGGGTGAAGATGCAACGCTCGTTGAGGTGAATCCGCTGGTCAAGGTTGAAAGCGGCTCGATCATTGCCCTTGACGGTAAGGTTTCGCTTGATGACAATGCCGCATTCCGCCACCCCGAGCATGAGGCCCTGAAGGACACGTCGGTGCAGGACCCGCGCGAGGCCAGGGCCAAGGCGGAGGGCCTGAACTACGTTCGCCTCGAAGGCGAGGTTGGCATTATTGGAAACGGCGCAGGCCTTGTAATGTCCACCCTTGACGTCGTCGCATACGCAGGCGAGAAGTACGGTACGCGCCCGGCGAACTTCCTCGACATCGGTGGCGGTGCTTCCGCAGAGGTTATGGCCAAGGGCCTTGACGTCATCCTCGGTGACGAACAGGTCCGTTCCTGCCTCGTAAACGTTTTCGGTGGCATCACCGCGTGCGACGAGGTTGCCAAGGGCATCATCGGCGCCCTCGAACTTCTGGGCGATGCCGCAACGAAACCAATAGTGGTACGCCTTGACGGCAACAAGGTTGAAGAAGGCCGCGCGATTTTGGCCGAAGCTAACCACCCCCTCGTAACCATGATCGAGACCATGGACGGCGCTGCCGCCAAGGCCGCTGAACTCGCGAAAGCCTGAAAGGACCGAAAAGATGGCTATCTTTCTAGATGAAAATGATCTGATTATCGTCCAGGGCATGACGGGTTCAGAAGGCACCAAGCACACCACGCGCATGCTGTCTTCTGGCACCAAGGTCGTGGGCGGCGTGAACCCACGCAAGGCTGGACAAATACAGACCTTCGACGTCACGCCATACGGCCCCATGGCCGACAAGGTTGAGGCCGGCCAAGTTGAGGTCCCTGTTTTTGGAACCGTTGCCGAGGCTAAGGAAGCAACTGGAGCGGACGTCTCTGTAGTTTTCGTGCCCCCACGTTTTGCCAAGGGTGCCGTGCTCGAAGCCGTAGACGCAGGTATGCGTCTCGTCGTGGTCATCACGGAGGGCATTCCCGTCCAGGACTCCGTTGAGTTCCGCCAAGCGGCCGAAGCTAAGGGTGTTCAGCTGATCGGCCCAAACTGCCCCGGCATCATCTCGCCCGCAAAGTCCAACGTGGGTATTACGCCTGCCGATATCACGGGTCCCGGCCGCATCGGCCTAGTCTCTAAGTCGGGCACGCTCACCTACCAGATGATGTACGAGCTTTCCGACATCGGATTCACCACCTGCATCGGTATCGGTGGCGACCCGGTAATCGGAACTACGCACATTGATGCTCTCAAGGCCTTCGAAGAAGATCCCGACACCGAGCTGATCGTCATGATTGGTGAGATCGGTGGCGACGCGGAAGAACGCGCAGCCGAGTACATCAAGGCAAACGTAACCAAGCCTGTAGTTGGCTACGTTGCGGGCTTTACCGCTCCGGAGGGCAAAACTATGGGGCACGCCGGTGCGATCGTCACCGGCTCGTCGGGTACTGCCGACGCCAAGAAGGAAGCGCTCGAGGCAGTGGGCGTGCGCGTAGGCAAGACGCCTACCGAAACCGCTAACCTCGCTCGCGAAATCCTCCTGGGTTAAGCGATAAGCGCTAAGGGCGGCCCCACAACGATGAACTGTCCCCTGGAAGTTGGACTGATTTATTCAGTTTTTCTTCCGGGGGACAGTTCAGATCGTGGAGGCCGCCTTTGACATGCTGTACGACCCGAACTACTGACGCATCGGCGCTTGGATTGGATTCGGTCCCGGCGTGCACCTTATAGCGCGGTTTGAGCCAGCACCAGTTGCGCGCGATTCGGATTCGAGTGGGCCTCGAGTTTTGGAGCGGTAGGGGCCGCCCATTATACTGAGCATTACGCGCTCTCCGATTGACTGAGCAATTGAGTCAATGAATGCGCGAGCCGATTTCCCTGCAAACACAGGGAAATGTGGGCGTCTGCGGGTGTAGTTCAATGATAGAACATCAGCTTCCCAAGCTGAGAACGCGGGTTCGATTCTCGTCACCCGCTCCAAATTTTTTGGATCGATTATCTTCTTCGAACAATCTTCTTATCTACACCCGTGCCGGTATCGTTAGTTGATCATGGACTGTTATATTTGTTTTCGCCCCACCTGTGGAAACCGCTTCATTCCCAGGTTCGATTGATATTGTTCAGCCATAAAGCACGGTCCTGTCCGAAGGAGGTGGGGACAATGACAGCTGGAGTGGATATAGCCCCTGAGCTGTTCTTCTGGGCTGTCGAACGTGCTGGGTGGAGCGAAGAAGAAATTGAGGAACGCGCTCCATACTTCTATGAATGGGTAGAACAGGAAACTAAACCAACCTTCAATCAAATTCAGAAATTTGCCGCCGCTACCTATACGCCTCTGGGATCTTTGTTCTTGTCTGAGCCACCGAAAGAATCCTTGCCACTTCCAGACATGCGAACTATGGGGAACAAGAAAGTTCCCAGGCCGTCCGCAAATCTCCTCGACACCATCTACATATGCCAGAATCGACAAGGCTGGTACAAGGACTACGCAGTAGACGCAGGCTTCCCAGAGCTCTCATTTGTTGGCACAGCGAGACTGTCTACCCGACCCGAAAAAATCGTGCGACAGATCCGTGAAATCTTGGACTTCGACATGCAAGCACGTTCTGCCTATGTGACTTGGTCTGAAGCTTTTCGTGCCCTCGTAAGAAAGATTGAAGATCTGGGCGTATTGGTCATGGTCAGCGGAATCGTTGGCAGCAACACAAGCCGGAGCCTCGACCCGGAGGAATTCCGCGGATTCGCAATCGCCGATCCGATTGCACCACTAATTTTCGTTAACGGTGCGGACACGAAGTCTGCACAAATATTTACGCTCATTCACGAACTTGCACATATCTGGCTCGGACACAGCGCAGTATCTGATGCTTCAATCACAGCGGATACCAGTACTGATGAAGAATTGTGGTGCAACCGAGTCGCTGCTGAAGTTCTCGTGCCTATGGACACTCTAAAGCAGGAGTTCAAGGGAATTGTTTCCGAAGAAGAACAAGACCGTCTGGCTAAGAAATTCAAAGTTAGCACCCTGGTAGTTCTAAAACGTCTCTACGACGCCGACTTGCTATCCTGGGAACATTTTCAAGAACGCTACGCCAATGAGATGGAACGCCTCCAGGCGTTTATGGAAGAGAAAAGGAACAAGAGCTCAGGCGGAAATTATTACTACACCCAACGCGGTCGTTTGGGCGAGCGATTTTCCAGTGCGGTTGTGCAAAGCGCGCGCTCTGGATACCTACCCTACCGAGACGCATATGAGTTACTCGGAATAAAGAGATACTCTACGTTTGAGAACTTCGCCAATATGATCGAGGGATCCTGATGTTCCTCTTGGATTCAAATGTATTTATCGAGGCGAAGGATCGATATTACGGATTCGATTTCGCACCTGGGTTCTGGGCGTGGTTAGATTTTCATTTCAAGAGTGGTCGTATTCTTAGCATCCAAGATGTGAGAGACGAACTCATTGGTCGTGAAGACGATCTTTCGCTTTGGGTCAGGGAACACAAACAGTATTTTCGATCAACTAGTGAATCGGTCACTCTAGAAAAGTTTGGTGAGGTAAACAATTGGGCGGTAACACATGGCTATCCCCAGGAGGCACTCCAAGTAGCCCAGAATAATCCGACTGATTTCATGCTCGTTGCTTATGCCGCGGCACATGATCTTGTCGTGGTCACTCACGAAAAATCAGCACCACAATCAAAGAAGAGAGTCATGATTCCGGACGCTTGCAAAGCGATGGGCGTGAAGGTTACTGACACTTTCACGATGCTCCAAGAGACTGGAATTCGCCTCATCATTGAAGACCCACCAAACAACGTCTCATTCGACCAAGATTTTGGCGTGCCGGACGGAGTGAATCGACCTCTCCCCGGAATGTAGACCTACAAAAATCCTGGGTTGCCTGAGCCTTCGTCAGGGCAACCCAGGATTTATTCCTTAGTTTTGCACTAGATGGAAGCGTTAGTTCCCCGTCAAAACCTGAGCAACGACAACAGCCGAAGCCGCCGCCCACGCCTGCGGCCTGCAAGACGCCGGGTAGGGGAGTGGCTTCGCGTAAGCGTCCCACTTGACTCCGGCAAACAGTTCCGGCAGACGCCAGTCAAAGCGACGGGCGGCCTCCATCAATCCGCGCGCAACTTCCTGCGCTTCCTCCTTGCGACCTTCACGCCACATTCCGCGGATAATCATCGCTGTGTCATGCGGCCACACCGACCCCACGTGGTACCTGTACGGCCAGAAACCGGCATTCGTCGTGGACGCCGTGTGAATGCCATACCCAGAGAACATTTCCGGACTTATCAACGTCCTCATCACGTCATCCACTTCGCGCTCATCTAGCAGACCCGACCCAAGCAGGTGCCCAATATTCGAAGTCAGCGAATCCACCGCCCTCTTCGACGCATCCAACGCGATCGCGGGATAACGGAAGCCGTCATTTTCAACCCAGAACTGCTCGCGGAAACGGGTCTTCAAATCAGCCGCCCAAGCACGCCAGGACTCACCATCTTCGCCGAACGCCTCCAAAATTTCCGCACCATCTAAGGCCGCACGATGCGCGTAACCCTGCACCTCACACAGCGCGATCGGACCGTCCGCCAAAGATCCGTCGTGCCAGCGCACCGAATCCCCGCTGTCCTTCCAGCCCTGATTTGCGAGGCCGCGGCCGGTCTCATCTAGATACTCCAGGAACCCGTCACCGTCGGCGTCTCCGTAATCGCGCATCCAGGCCAGCGCCAAGCGCAAATTCGGCAGAAGCTCAGCTACGTCTCCCTCGTTGGCGCCCGCCTTCCACGCATCATGTAGCGTGCTAATCCACAGCGGAGTCGCATCGATCGTTCCGTAATAAACCGGCGGCAAAACCAGCGGTCCGGAAGAGGTCTCGAGATTCAAAGGTTCGCTGCGCACCTCATGCAAAATCTTGCCCGGCTGCTCCGCGGTTTCCACGCGAACTTCCTTGCCCTGCAAGCTTGCAAGTAGCTTGAGCGTCTCCATTGCCAACGCAGGATCAACACTGTTCAAGAACCCCGCATTGATCAGCGAATCGCGACCAAACAGCGTCAAAAACCAGGGCGTCCCCGCCCCAATAAAACGCAGATCCGAATCGTTTTCGTGCGAAAACGTTAGCCCGTCGAGGTCGGACAGGGCTCTACTTAGGAACACGTAAAGGTCAGAGCCCTCACCACTTCGTGCAAGCAGATCAGCACCACGGTCCTTCAACCCCCGATACGGCGGAGCCAACACAACGGCCTTCGTGCTCGGCGAAATCTTCACCAGCACGTTCTTGGTTTCACCGGCAGGAATATCCACAGACCAGTCCACAACCACGTCATCGCCGACTGTAGAGACAGCTCCATCAGTCGAGAGTGCCGTTTCCACCCCCGCGCCCTTCCATGAAATTTCACCGGCGTGGATTTCTGTTTCAATGACCGACGTGGAAGCAGATTCAAATCCCTGTTTGACTTCTTCCATGGTGGAACTGTCGGGGGTAATCGTCAGTCGCAATCCAACCGTTTCGATCCTGTCGGAAGCGTTTGTGAACTCGAAACGCTCCGTCACAAAGTCGCTACCAACTTCGCGGATGCGCGCCAGCTGAACCTCGGGGTCCACAGTCATCGACGGGAGGCGAACCGTTGAAATATAGCGGCTAGTTCCGTGGTCAACGACCTCGGAACCAATGATTTCGAGGGCGTGAGTCGAACTCGTAATCACCATCTTCGATACGACTCGCTGATCAGCAACAAAAATGCCTTGAGCGCCTTCGTTTTTGATCTGCCCACACGCCGACGACCACACCTGCATAGGAGCGGTCACGTTACAAACAAGGTCGCGTCCCAGGAGTTCAACGACACCGTCGAAACCCTTCAGCAGGTCGTCCCCGTAGTCAAGGCTGACGGTGCAGACGTCGTCATCGTCCTCGCGCACACTGGTGAAGATCCAACCGACTACGTTTGGAACCCGGCCGACCTACAGGAAAACGCGGCCCGTTCCATCGCGCAGAACGTGTCCGGCATTGATGTGATCGTCGCCGGCCACTCCCACGTTACGAACCTCGAGCAGAAGTACTACACCAACCCCGACGGACGTGAAGTACTGCTAACTCAGCCCGGTTACCACGCGCGCGCTCTTTCCAAAGTCAACATTCCCCTCAGCCTGCAGGATGGCGATGTCGTAGTTGACTGGACTGACGAAGTGAAGCCGTCCGCAAGCCATCTCGCGGCTCCTGGCTTCGCACAGGATCTCGAAATTGAAAACGTCATCGCCCCGTGGTTCGAAGAAACCAAGGACTGGGTCGGAACTGTCGTCGCACAGTCCACTGAGGAAATGAAGTCTGAAACCTCCGCGTGGGAAGACACCGCGATCCTCGACTTCAACAACTACCGCCAGTCGGGTGGATCCGCCTACCCGCACGTAAAGACCGCCCCGGTCATTTACGACGAACAGAAGGCAATCTGCGACCTCATGATCGAATGGGCACAGGAAAACGGAACCATCGATCCTTCAACGTTCTTTGAAAAAACTGGTCCGTTTCCACTCCCTCTGCCGAGGGCGGTGCTGAGGAACCTACCGAGACGCCGACCAACGGTGAAGGTGGCAACCTCGCCAAGACCGGTTCAAGTGACATCTTCGCGCTCGCAGGCGCAGCACTTGCGATGCTAATCGCTGGATCTGTTCTTGTAGTCAGGCGCATGAAGGCATAACTCCGCGAACGCGGAAGCTTTGAGGCCGGAGGGTGGTTCCCTCCGGCCTCAAACAATTCAAGAAATCCTTTAGGACCGCGTGCGTCTACGACTGATTTTGGCCGTCCCGGTTTCGGTCGTCGCGGAAATAGTGGTGGTTAACGCTGATTTGCTACTTCAGAGCGCGCGAAACCGTCAAGGAATCCGGCTTTCGGGAAAAATTGTTAGATTAGCACCCCTCTAATCTAACAATTTATTGGTAGTTGCTGATTTCTTGACAGATTTCTTCAAGTCTTTAGGGCGATAATGCGTCGACCTTCCAGCTCCAACTGTACGAATGATTTCTCGTGATGCCATGTCGTCTAAGCGATTCTTTGCCGTTCCTCGCGAAACGCCTGTGAGTGCCATCAGATCACTGGTTGCGATGCTTCCCATCTCATCAAGCCAAAGGAGAGCAGCGTTCTCCATCTCTGCGGGGTCAGTCGAGAGATATGACGCGAGTCTTGTAACGGAAGTAGGCGTCTGCTTAAGAATGGCTCTCGCATTTTCACCAAGAATCCACGAACCATTGTGCTCGGTGATTAGGGGTAACCCATCCACTGTCGTTTGAAGTGACGCTTCAAGCGCAGATATGGCGGCATCATTTCCAGATTGGAGACCTTTTGCCACTGTGTCTACGGTGACAAATGGCCTCCTGAACAGCAGGTACAAGATAATTGCGATCCGGTAATCCCGTTGCCGGCCTAGTGGGACAATCTTGCTCATCAACTCCAATACAGGGATTACCGGCTTGCCACCGACCAAGGTGGTTTCTACAAACGGACCGGCAACCTCCTCAATTGTGGGAGGCCGATGACCAATTGCAATCATTGACTGGTACATGCGGTCAACACCAACACCTTGTTTATCAACAAGCCTAATCGCGCGGTAAAGGTCAGCTAATGCAGGATAACGGGCAGCTCGATTGCTTAGTACGTTACCGGAGTTGATATTGGGAGGGAATCCGCCAGGACTACGCACGATCATAGTTGAGTCAAGTTCGATCCAGCGGATGTCAATAGACTCACTGCGATTCCAGTCGCGGTGAATCATTGCGTTTAGTAGTGATTCGCGAACAGCGGAGCGAGGAATCTCGGAGACAGGCTGATCCGATAATCCCGTCGACACGGTGTGGTTTCTGTTAATAACCGATAGTGCATTCTCAATTTGTTCAAGCTGTTCCAATCCTGATCCTTCCGGAGCAGGAGCCACACGGTTGCGCACCTGACCACCGTGAACATCGAAAACGGTAAACTCAACCACGGTTTGCCTGAGACTGGTGAATAATAAGACACCGGCTTGGGACAGCTTTCCTGTAGCGTCGACGGCTCCGATTCTGCGTAGAAGGTCCTCTTTTGTGTATTCTGCGAACTCGGTATCTTGACGTCTTACGTAGGCTATAGCCCCATCCCTGACCTGATCGATCGAAATGGTGGTTGACTTTGCCATAGGGTTGTACGCCGCTTGTGAGCGTTGATATTGCCACCATTCAGATCTGTCCACAGGCTCGCACGCGTCACCAACTCTCCATCTGAGATGTCCGCTTGTGTCTTCCACAGGTTCGGGCGAAGGAGCTACAAAAACTGCAAGAATCCTTTGTCCTTCGGCTCTCTTCTCAATGATGTCGGGAGCAATGTCAACCCTGCTGTAAATGCTCTGTCGGAGCCAATCAATGTCTAGCTCCGTTCCAATGATCATTCCGCTACGGTCTTCTATGCCAAGGAGTAGCGCGCCGCCTTCCGGCGAATTCGCCATGCACGCGACTTCATCGGCAAGCTTAGTTGCAGCATCTGAATTCTTGTTTTGGCCTGGTTCTATTGAAGGTCCGTTTCGGCGTCCAGCTTCTTCTTTGAAGTCGATGCTTTGGGTTTCTTTCGTCTTCGTCACGCGACCATCGCGAGCGGTTGACAAGATTGAGTCGACAGATGAGTTCAATTCGGTTCGACGATGATCAAAACCTTCTAATGTCGGAGTCATAGCAACCTACCTGACAGAATTGTTAGATTAGCACTCCTCTAATCTAACAATGAATTGCGTATTGGGACATTCCTTGACACATTAAGAGGGTGCTTTATTAACAATTCATCGCAGAAACCCAATTTCTTGTTAGATTCCGTTCCGTAGAGCATCCCAGCCTCGCCCTCGAGGATGAAAATTCGCCGCAAAGGTGGTTGGAGGCTTCCGGATAGCTAACGTTAACGTCGTTTTAACTTTCTCCTTCCTAGGGAATCACTGTTGCATGGTTGTCATCAACGAGATTGTTTACGGAGACGCGCTGGTTCCTGGAACTAACGACTCCATTGAGCTGTACAACGCTGGAACCGAAACTGTGGACCTGACCGGCTGGTCACTCCATGATGACAAGGATCGCCCGGGCGAGGCGGACCTGAGCGGTTCGATCGCTTCCGGTGAATTCAAGGTCCTAGTTGAAGGCACCGACTTCACGTTCGGATTCGGCAAGGGCGACACGGCCCGCCTATTCAACGGTGAAGAGCTTGTCGATTCCTACACCTACGAAGTTAACGCCAACGAAAACTGGTCTCGCTGCCCTGACGGCACCGGCGATTTCGCGCAGGGAATCCGTCAGACTCTAGACGAACCGAACGACTGCACCGTAGAACCGGAACCTGAGGTCGAGACTCAGCTGGTACTAAACGAGGTCGATTCCGGCCCCGCCGACTGAGTCGAGTTCATCAACCCCGGCTCGGAGCCCTCGACATTTCCGGCTACGAGATCCGCGACAACAGCGATGACCACCGCTGGCGTTTCCCGGAAGGAACCGTAATCAACCCGGGCCAGTACCTGATGGTTGATGCGGACGCAGTCGGCCTCATCTACAACGACCAGAACGTCCACTTCACCTTCGGACTTGGCAAGAACGACCTCACCAGCGTTTACACCGAATCAGGGATCTTAGTTGCCGAGGAATCAACCGGCGCCGAGCACGCTGCCGGCTCCCTGTCCTGTTGCCCGAACGGCACCGGCGAGTTCGTTGACGTCGCAATCACCACGAAGGGGCAGCTCAACGCCTGTGGCGACCCCGGTTTCGGTCTGGGTGGCGCGGATTCCGTGCGAGTCTTTGACGGTGACATGCTGGTTGAAGAGTACAGCTGGACCGAACACGCAGACCACACCTACGGTCGCTGCCCGGACATGACTGGTGACTTTGCGCAGACGCGTGAAGCCACGCCGGGTGAACGAAACGCCTGTGATGGTATTCCGGATCTGCTTCAGTACTACTCGACTGGTGAGCCGCCGGTCGTAGTTGATGAGGCTCCAACGTTCCTGGAGGACTCCTCCGGCCTTGACTACGCCGACGGATTCCTGTGGGCGGTAGATAACGGAACGGGTAAGTTCTGGAAGCTCGTCCCGCAGGCCGACGGAACCGTTCAGTTTGCAGACGGCTGGGAAGACGGCAAGCGCGCCCGCTTCATCAAGGACACGGAAGGCCCGGACGTGGTCGCATCCGCCGAGTGGCACATCACCGACCTGCTTCCTGAAGTCAGCGCAAACATGGGTATCTAAGCTATCGAGTGGATCCCGAACGCCGAAGCCAAGGGCCGCCTATTCGACGAGAACACGGGCGAAGCTTACGATCCCGCAAACTACCCGAACGCGGTCGCTGACGGCGTCTTTGTAGTCGCACTGGAAGATAACGGCCACGTTTATGCCTTCTCTCTCAAGGAACAAGGCGAAGTTACACCATTTGTTGCAGGATCGAACGCGACCTGCTGACCTCCTACGACTCCTTCATCGGTGGCGCTATGGGGCTTGATTACAGCCGCAATACCCTGCGCATCCTGTCCGATGACGGCTACGAGGGCGTTATCGCCGAAATCTTCTTTGACGGCACCGACAGCCCGCGCGTTGTCCACTATGAACGTCCCGGCGGCATGCCGAACCTGAACAACGAAGGCTACGCCGAATCTGATTGCATCGACGGCAACAGGTACGCATGGTTCTTCGCAGATGGATTTACCTCGGCTGCGCTGCGTGCAGTTCCCATTGCTCCCGAATCTGCAGGGGATTGCCCGACGGATCCGGAAGAGCCGGGTGAGCCGGTCGATCCCGAGGAACCGGGCCAACCTGGTGAACCGGAAGTGCCGGGCGAGCCGGGCACGCCTTTCGAACCGGGCGAACCCACCGTGCCCAGTGCACCAGGAGCGAATCCTGACGTCTCTGAGACGACGGCCGGCAATCCGGGTGACCTAGCCAAGACCGGTGTTGAGACCGCCGGCCTAGCTGCAATCGCTGGACTGCTTCTAGCAGCAGGTGGCGTTGCAGTTTGGAGCAGGCGCATCAACTCCTGAAGTTGGTCGTAACACAACTGAATAGATAGTTAGTTCCCGTGCACCTTTCGTGCACGGGAACTACTTTTAGTGTTAGATTGCAGATCCGCGGATTCACTTAGAGGAATTGCGAGCCACGCCCTCGTTATTTTCCTTCGGAAGCCTGATTTCTCCCATCATTCGACGTAGTGCCGCTGTGGCGAAGCGCACCATGGGGCGCCGCCACAGCGCGTCTTGAATGCTAACTTGCGACGGATCGTTAGAGTCCGCAAGTCCGAGGAGCGTCCTGGCAGATTGAGGGAGTAGCGCGATCGCGCCTACCTTAAGCATGTCGTAACCCTACTTCATTGGGGGCGGCAACGGCGGATTGTCGATCAGGAGGTCGATGACGTCGGCTGCAGCTGGGGAGAACTCGAGTTCGGGACCGTAGGACGCCAACGTTGCGTAGAGTTCCTTGACGTTCATCGGCGGGTTCGTAAC
Organism: Actinomyces sp. S4-C9; assembly: GCF_000758775.1. Lineage (NCBI taxonomy): Bacteria > Bacillati > Actinomycetota > Actinomycetes > Actinomycetales > Actinomycetaceae > Actinomyces > Actinomyces sp. S4-C9. The sequence continues at coordinate 23,950 of NZ_JRMU01000024.1, forward strand.
TCCCAGCATCTTCGCGGAAATCGCGGTTTGGGCAACGTACGTGTCGCATTCTGGGGGAGTGAGTGGCTGCGGGCTGAGCTTCTGGTACACGATGAGGAACGACTCGATTTCCGCGCAGTGAACCCAAGTGAGCAAGTGAGGATCAGATGCCGCGTATGGCCGGCCGTCGGGGAGCCCGCCCTTAACGTAGGAGTGCATGCGCCTCACATGTGCAATCATCTTCTCCACGTCCACTTTGCGTGCAAATGTCGTGGTCACAACATACTCTGCGGTGCGTTGCAGGCGTCCCCACGGATCGTCCTGATAACCAGAATGGCCAGCAACTCCTGCCATTGCTAGGGGATGCAAGCTTTGCAGCAGGAGGGCGCGAATTCCGCCAACGTACATGGTGGGAGCGCCGTGGACTTTCACGATGGGATCATCGTTTGAAAACCAACGTTCCCCGGGTGCACGCCAAATCAAGTCGGCACGTTCTTGCCTGTCGGGGCCGGCAACTTTGCTTCGTATTCCCTCGGCAACCTGGTCACGCACTGTAGAAATCAACATGACGCCAGTATTTCAGGCAAGACGGTCAGCCACGACTTTTAGGCGGCTGGCTTGGGGTGTTGAGTTCGTGGTAATGCGGTGTTGGGGGCGGCGGTTGTGTCAGTGGGCTGGAGGTAACATCAGCGAGTTTAGGTGCGCTAGATCTTCTGGGTGAGCGTCGTAGTGTCCTTGGTGGTTCGTGTAGATCCACCAGCCCAGCATGTTTCTCAAGTTTTGTGCTGCGTCTTCCCAGGCGGGATCTTCAGGAAGAGTATCGGAGATAGCGAAGCGACGGTGTTGAAGTTCTTCAAGAATGTGTATGAAGGCGGGAGTGTAGTCGAATCGTTCGTATTTGAACGTGACCTTCGTATCAAGTGAATAGAGCTCGAAGAGAGTTACACCGTGATTTACACGCTCGATTTCGTCGAAGCGAACTTCCTTAGAGTAGATGTGGCCAAACTTGGACCACACCTTTTCATCGTCGACACCGTATCGGTGGAACAATCCCATTGCTATAGCTACGAGCGCGGAAAGTGCAAGCAAGCCGGGCACTATGAAACTCGCCAACGAGTCGTTAAAGCCACCGGCATATGAATATGCAAATCCCACAGTGGGCAGCGTCATGACGATGCCAACGGGAATTCCGTAGAGCAGCATCGCCAGAGCTCGGTGGTAAACACGTGGTTCGTCAGGTCGTAGATTCTTTTTGCGTGACTTACCCGATCGGGATTCGTCCCCTTGTGACTGGGGCGCGTTAGGGTCGGTCTCAAAATGTGCTGGGGCGATCATCTGTTGGTTTCTCTCAAAGTGCGAAGTGTCTCCGTTGTTGGGCGGAAACATCACCTAATTTCGTCGTGAACTTGTGCATTCACTGGTGGTAGCACAAGAGCATTTAGCTTTGCTAGGTCTTGCGGATGGGAGTCGTAGTATTTGCGGTGGTTGTCGTAAGCACTCCAGGCAAGGTCATTCCGTGTTAGTTGCGCTACGTCTTCCCAGTTGGGATCCTCTGGGGACACTCCGTCCAGTTCAAACCGGCGATGTTGGAGTTCTTCGAGTAGGCGTATGAACGCCAGTGTGTAATCGAAGCGGTTATAGTCCAGGTTGATCTTCTTGTCAGCGTCGTAGATCTTGTAGCGCGCATTTACAGGTTGCACACCAAAGGCCCTGACTTCATCGAAACGGACTTCCTTGTAGTATATTTGCCCGAACTTAGACCATAGCTTTTCCTGGTCCACTCCGTAGCGACGAAACAATCCCATCGAGGCCATCCATAGCGTAAGAAGCATAGTTAGGATCGGCACGAAAACAGCGTAGGGATCGTCGTGTTCTCCGCGAAAGTAGCGTGGCGTCATAACCGAAATAATGATCAACATCACGATGGTTCCCGGAATTCCTACGCCAGCCAGGATCGCTGCCTGGTTGAACACTCTCGGCTGTTGCGGGTGTTTGCTCATCTTCCGCAAAGAGCGCGGTAGAGACTTTCCATAATTCTGATAGGGAATGTTGAGTTCGGGCCCAAACTGCATTGGCTCAATCATTGAATGATCTTTCTATTGGCGGCGTCTAACGCCTCTGTTGCTCTAGTTACTTTTCTTGCGCACCGTAGCTGACTATTTCATCATTTACATATTTGAAGGTCTCTGCTCCAACTTTGACGGAATTTTCTGCAACCTTGCCTTCTAGACCAGGGAATGGTCGTAGAGAAACATCTTCGGGGAGCATACCTGCCTTGAAAATTTCACTAGTCATGGCAGTGCCTGCATTGACCGCACCCACTGCATTCGCGGTTCCCCAGCCTCCCCACGAGAAGTTCTTATTTTCGTCAACCAATACTTCGGTTACATATCCTGCATTGGCTCCAACCATTTCACCCGATGCGCTACCCACGACACTTCTTGCAGCGTTGGCTAGCGCAACATCGGAAGAATTTCGTGCCGCTATTTCCACTGCAGCGTGGTATTGAGATCTACCGTTCAACTGTGACCAGAAACTGTTAGTTGCATTTCGTACTGCTTTGTCCGTACTTGTCGCAACTACGTCCTCGATGGCTGCGCTACCTCTAGCCATGTTTCCGGTGATCAGATTTGAAACTCCGTATGAAAAAGCTCCTGTAACTGCGCCAACGGTTGCTGAGATTCCGACCTGTCCCCAGTCAATTGTGCCAGTTGAGGCTTTCTGCGTAAGCATCGAAGTTCCTCCAGCCATCAGACCGCCAGCTAGTGCTCCTGCCACGAGGATTCCGCCGACCCCTGTGGCTGCAAGCCCGATGCCCACTCCGATAACGACAACCGCAACACCGTATTCCCAGTTGTTGGCGACAAAGTCACCAATCTGCCCAAGCGGTGTCTTGTTACGGTTTTGGTTGTAGGCCGTGAGAGCACCGATGTCTGCATCTGTAATCGGACTTAGTCCGTAGGGGTCAGCCAAGTTGAGTGGAGTGTTGGCCGCAAAGTTATACAGATTTGATGCCCACAGCACTGCCGGAGGAGCTACGGCGGGATCTTGGGTTAGGAACGAAGCCGTATTGGGATCGTAGAATCGAGTCCCCATCCATTCCAGACCAGCAATAGCGATTGCTCCACCGGCAGTCAGTTGTGCATGATCGGGCAACTGCGGGTGCAAACTAGCAAGAGACCTGCCGTATGGATCCAGCGGATTTGTGATGCTTTGAGGGCGCCATGCACTTGCAGAACCGTCGATGCCCAGGGTTACTCCGGGTAGCGGAAGCAAAGGGGCACCGGCAACGCTAGACAGACTCGGTATAGCGGCTGCGGCATCCCACTGAAGGCTGGTCTCGTTAATGCTCGTCAGGTGACCAAACGTATTGACGTGTGTCTTGATCGTTGCGATGTCACCATCTTGCTCGATGGTAAGTCCTGTTAGATATCCGCGATCATCCCACTGGAAGCGTGTGGTTTCCTGGTCTGTGGCTACACTGACTCGCTGTCCAACGCCGTCGTACTCGAATCGAGTAGTCGCACCACCTGGCAGGTGTGCGGCGACTAGCTGACTTGCTGCGTCATATTCGAAGCTAGTGGTTTCGCCACGGTGTGTGGATTCAACCAGGCGACCTGCCGGATCGTACTTCCATGACCTGTGCTCACCGTTGGTTGCGGAAAGTTCAACTAGCTGTCCAGCATCATCGTAAGAATATGAAATCCGCTGAGTAGGCGTCGTGATAGCAGTCACCCGGCCGAACGCGTCGCGCTCAATGCGAGTAGTGTCCTCAACTCCGTCCTCGCCGGTATGAATGTGGCGAGAGATGAAACCGTCCTCATACTGCCAAACGTTCTTGACTGCACTAGTTTCAAGGCCCGTTAGCCTTCCCTCGAGGTCGTAGGTCAGCGATGCAACCCCAAGATCCGAATGGGCCAGAGATGTGAGCTCCGCGCGATCATTGTGGAAATACTGGATCTCAGATCCATTTTCAGTCCGGTAGAAGGTGCGTTCACCGTCTCGGTTGTATTGCCACTCCGCACGATTTTCGTGTCCGTTTGCTTCTGTGACCTTAGAAACTAGGTTTCCTAGGCGGTTGAATTTCAGTACATGGGTTGTTTCGGTTTGGCCGTCGGTGTGGTCAACAACTGTAACAGCACGTGAAATGGGATCGTAGGCGATCTCGGTCAGTTGCTGATCGTTGGCGAAAGTACCTTCGAGCTTGCCGTTAGCGTTGTAGGCAAACGAGAGCGTTGAACCATCAGCATGCGTCTGTGAGGTTTGACGTCCCGACGCATCATACGTCGCAGTAGTTGTGCGACCTAGTGGATCTGTAACAGAGGTGACTTTGCCGATTTTGTTGTAAGTCCGTGTCGTCACACCACCGAGCGGATCAGTGGTCTTAATGACTTGTCCACGCTCGTTGTACTCGTAGTGGGTAGTTCCGCCCAGACCGTTCGTAGCCTTGATCAACTGGCCGGCCGCGTCGTAAGCGAAGCGGCGAATGCCGGTAAGTAGATCCTGGTGGAAGGTGACTCGACCGCACTTGTCATAGGCCCAGCGGGCCTTTCCCTGTCCGGAAACAACGGCCTCAACCAGACGGTCGCAACGATCGTAGGTGTATGAGGATTCTTCACCTTCAGGGTTGATGCGCGAAATCAGACGGGAATCAGCGTCGTAGATGAAACGCGTGGCACCACCGTTAGGTCCGACCATTTGCGCGAGTCGACCGCATGAGTCGTAGTCGTACTTGGTGGCGTAACCCTCTGGGGAGGTGATCTGAATGATGCGACCGGTAACGTCACGGTCAATCTTCGTGAGACCACCGTCAGCATCCAGTAGCTCGACCGGTTGGCCGGTTTCATCGTAGGTAACGATTTCAGCATCGCCAGCAGGGTCAGTTGTCTTAACCGGACGTCCGTATTCATCGAATTCGACAACGCCATTGGAACTACCATCGCTGTTTCGGAACGAGGACGCTCCTGAGGCTGAGGTACCAATAATTTGAGTGCTTACCCCGGTGGGATCAGTTACCCCGGTGGGGTTTCCAACGACATCCCACTCCTGCTGCCACGTGTTACCCGCTGGATTGGTTACCGACAGCAACCTTGACAGCGCGTCGTGCTCAAAAACATACTGTGTACCGTCGGGCAGTGTCAGAGCACTAACGTTGCCCAAGTCGTCAAACTCACGCTCAGTCACACGACCAAGCGGATCAATAACTTTGCTTGGCCTGCCGTGCTCACCGTACTCAAAACTGGTTTTTGCGCCGTACGGGTCAATCGATGCAGTTACGCGACCACTAGAGTCGTACTCGAACTTCCAAGTCGCACCCTCGGGATCGCGACGGCTCACAATGTTGCCCGCATCGTCGTAGTCAAACTTCGTCGCGTGGCCTAGCGGCGTAATGGATTCAACCACACGGCCGGCGATATCACGGATCAGGCGCGTAGTGTCGCCATTGGCGTTCGTGGAGCTTACGAGTTCACCAAACTCGTTGTACTCAAGAGAAACTTCTACGCCAGTTGGGCCGACAATCCGGCGGAGTAGGTCCGCGTCCCACTCGAAGCGCGCCACGCCACCCTTCGGATTGATGATTCGTGAAGGATTTCGATCGGCATCAGCGTCATATTCATACCTGACGATCGAGCCGTTCTCCGCCATCACCATTGTCAAGCGATCAAGTTCATCCCACTCGTAGTGCAGTTCGCCACCCGTGGGCAAAAGAGTCCGAACTTCGTGGCCGCGATCATTGTAAAAACGCGTCGTTGTCGCCCCTGCACGGTCAACGCTGCGAATCAGGTTTCCGTGACGGTCGTAGGACATGGATTGGCGCTGGTCATCACTGTCGATCACACCTACCGTGCGACCTTGGTTGTCGGCAATCCAAGTGTTCGAACGGCTGCCGTCCATGTCGGAAACAACAGTGATATTGCCCTGCAGATATGCGTAGCGGCTAGTGCGCCCAAACTCGGATTCTTGAGATCGAACCCGTCCCAGATCATCGTAAGTATTAATCAACTCGACGACGCCAGCGTTAGAAACCACCTTGTAAAGCAGTTCAGCTTCGTCGTGATAGTAGGAGCGCCTTCCCTGCGCCGAAGTCACCCCAACGAGGTGCTCGCCCTCGTAAACGTATTCAACCCTGCGTCCATCGCTTGCCTTTGCAACAGCGACGCGACTATCAATATATTCGAGGTCGATCCTGCGGCCACGCTCATGCTCAAGCGCTGTGACAAAACCCGCTCGGTCACGTTGCAAACGCACCGTGGTTCCAGGCCCTGACGAAATCGCTACCAGATCACCGGAGGCCGTGAATGTCCAGGTATTGCCGGAGTTGTCACTCACGAGCCACTGCTTAGTGTCACCGCCGATGCCTTCTAGCCAATAGGACTCACGGCTTGCGCGGACCTTGTCGGCCCCATCAGGAACGGAAAAGTAGACGTAGCGGCCATCTTCACGAACCCATTGGATGCCGTCGGGAGAAGTCGTAATTCGCTGGTCTAGTATCGAGGACCAGCCAATACCAAATACGCCGATCTCAGTGGCGTCCGCTTCGTCGCGGACCTGAGCCAGCGCCAGGATCGAGTTGTACATCCTTTCCAGGCCAAGGTTTTTCGCCTGGGCGAATACTAGGTCGGATTCGGGTTCGATGAAGTTACCGGTTGCCGTGTTAATTGGGTCGTCTGCGTATCCAGTTGTTTGAGTCATACCGAGAAGCGCAAACTTTGGAATATCGATGTGCTGACGGTCGGCATTGGCCCCACTAGCAGTAATAGCCTGGGCAAGAGCCTGGTTTGAAAGCGTGACAACGGCACCTTCGGAACCGGCCGCGACAAAGGCGTTCGCAATTGCCTCGATCCACTTGGCGTCTTCGCGGTTCCACTCGTTGTACTTGCGAAGTGAAGTGATGAACTCGGCCATTCCTTGAATAGTTGTGCCGCCGTGATCCTTCCAGGTCCAGCCGGCTTCAAAATCAGAGTAGGCAACATCAAGTTTCTTGATGGGTCCAGCTAGCTCATCGGCATTTACGTTCGCTTTGCTGACGAAAGTCCTGAGGTTTGATGGACGTGCGGAAGATGTTGAACTTCCACCTCCGCCAGAGCCTGGCTGTGGCAAGTCGTGCGGCTTTGGAGTCGTGCGAGAAAAGCTGATTACGGGAGCAGGCCCTGGTTCTAGGTCAGAAGTGTTGATTTCTGGCTCGGCATTCCACCAGTCGTGCCACGTCTTCCAAATTGCAGATTCTCGATTGGCTTCCCATTCGTCGTGTTTACGCTGCCACTCGCGAGCACGGTCAATGCGTGCCTGTTCCTGCTGCGCAGCTTCCTGCGCGTCCTTGAGCCCGGACGCGATGGCTTCTAACGCGGACATCAAGTCATATTGGTCAGTGGAGCGAATGTCCATGTTCCTGTCGAACAGTTCAGAGAAATAGCCAGAGAAATCCTGCCTTGCAGTTCTCGCACCACTGTCAATCCCGGCGCCGGTGCTGGAAAGCCTAGTCCTGAGAGAATTACAGGAGTCGATTAATGTGTCTGAGACAGATTGTTGATTCGGACCCCAAACATCCTTATCAATAGCGCGGGGAGTTGCTGCCATTCTCTTGATCCTCTCGGTGACAAGTGTGTGGTCAGTCTCTTAACTGGTTGGCAATTGGGATAAGAGACTGACCACACCTAGTTGGAATGGGGATACTCTTACTGGCCGCCGCCAGCGGTGAAGATGTTTGTGGAGATCTGCTGCAGCTGACCACGAAGCTCTTCAAGTTCGGTCTTTGCTCGCTCCAGGGCCTGTCGGGTTTCGGGCCAGGTCTGGTCACGGAACTGTTGTGCAAGAGGGCCGTCCCAGACGTTGGGGTCGGACAGGACGCGGCCTTGTGAGTCAAGCTGGCTGATCTGGTCGGTCAGGCCGCCGTTAATGATGGCCTGAATCTGAGAAATGGCAGACTTGGCCTGCTCGGTAGATAGAACGCGAGACATAGAATCTACTCCTAAATTCTTGATGTTGAGTCAGTGCTGATCATTGCCAACTCACCATTGAATGGCGGTCTAGCAATGTCCCTGAGGACAGGGGGTGGTTGGTAGCACTAACGAGAAACATGTAAATCCAGCTCGTGGAGTGGATCACGAATACAGAATACGGAAGCAAATTTCAATCGCCAACGGCTTACCGAGTGGTGGGACGAACTAATCGTTAGGGGTAGCCAAACTTACCAATGCCATGTGATCTGCGCCGTTAGTGCAGGTGAAAACTCCGACACTCTCGCGTTCAGACATAGATTTAGCGAAGAGTCTAAAAGTAGTAACCCGAATGATTCTTGGAATTAACCCAAGGTTCATAATTGGAAGAATAGTCAGATGTGGACATGGCGCGAAGAACCAGAATCATAATCTTTCAGGGGAGATTTGCAATAATTTTCGATGAAGCAAATCTTATTGCGTTTATGTGAGAACAAAAACGCCATGGTTCTGAGTGCTGTGGCTATCGATCTGATTGTTATTCAGCAACAACATTTCAGTCGGCCACATGTGAAATTGGCGCAACACTTGGCCACTTTGACGAGTGTCTCGCCCGGATTTCCATCACTGGATTCGGCTGCTAAGCAGTCGTTTTTGGGTCTGCGGATGACCAGGATCTCTCCGGTGGTAACACCAGTGCGTTCAGTCTGGCTAGGTCTTCTGGATGCGAGTCGTAGTATTTTCGGTGGTCTGCGTAAGAGTTCCAGGCGAGATCGTTTCGCGTCCTTTGTACCTGGCCTTCCCAGTCTGGCTCGTCAGGAGAGACTCCCTCCACTTTGAATTTCCGGTGTTGGAGTTCTTCCAACAGGCGTATGAAGGCCAGGGTGTAGTCGAAGCGTGTGTAGTCAAGGTTGATTTTCTTGTCACCCTTGTACAGCTTGTAGCGTTGGTTTGCCACGCTAATTTTTATGTCTGTGACTTCGTCGAAGCGGACTTCTTTGTAGTAGATGCGGCCAAACTTGGACCATACTTTTTCGTCGTCCACTCCGTAGCGGTGGAAGAACCCCATCGCTGTCAGTGTGTAGCCAAGTATTCCTACTATGACGCAACCGATGATGAGGCCGAGGTCGTCTGCAAAGCCTCGAATATATGCGGGTGTGAGGCCTACGACCATGAACGTCATTAGCAGGCTGATTGGGATTCCTGCACCAAGCAAGATGGGCGCTTGGCTGAATTTTCGAGGCTCTTCTGGGTACTTGCTCATCTTCCGCAACAGAAGAGGTAGGTTTTTTGTATATGGGTACGGAACGTTGTATTCCGGCCCAAACTGCTTCGGCTTAGTCATTGATTATTTTGGCTGTCACTTTTCGCGTTTATGTGTGGCTGAACGAGCGCGTTTAACTTTGCGAGATCCTCCGGATGAGAATTGTAGTATTTGCGGTGGTTGTCATAGGCCTTCCAGGCTA
>NZ_JRMU01000025.1:0-5434 GCF_000758775.1 Actinomyces sp. S4-C9
GCGGTGGTTTCCTACTCTCCCACACCCTACCGGGTGCAGTACCATCGGCGTTCACGGGCTTAGCTTCCAGGTTCGGTATGGGATTCTGGGCGTTTCCCCGTGGCTATGACCACCGCAAAACTATTGCCAACACAGCTAAACACGCTGGTATAAACCCAGGATTGGTTTACCCATTGTGTTTGCCTGCACACACGCTCGTTGTTAGCGTTTACACGCCTTGGGGTGTGTGGGGTTGGTAGTGGTTTGCATAGTAGTTACGAGCAAACAGTGTTTCTGTTTGTCATTGCTGTTAATGGTTGTTTTTAGTTGTTGACTATTAGTACCAGTAAGCTAAACACGTTACCATGCTTACACGCCTGGCCTATCAACCCAATCATCTATTGGGAGTCTCTCCCCCACTAGGTGGGGTTGGAAACCTTGTCTTGAAGCAGGCTTCCCGCTTAGATGCTTTCAGCGGTTATCCTTCCCAAGCGTAGCTAACCAGCCATGCACCTGGCGGTACAACTGGCACACCAGAGGCTTGTCCGTCCCGGTCCTCTCGTACTAGGGACAGGCCTTCTCAAGTTTCCTACGCGCGCAGCGGATAGGGACCGAACTGTCTCACGACGTTCTAAACCCAGCTCGCGTACCGCTTTAATGGGCGAACAGCCCAACCCTTGGGACCGACTCCAGCCCCAGGATGCGACGAGCCGACATCGAGGTGCCAAACCATGCCGTCGATATGGACTCTTGGGCAAGATCAGCCTGTTATCCCCGGGGTACCTTTTATCCGTTGAGCGACCGCGTTTCCACGAACCACGGCCGGATCACTAGTTCCTGCTTTCGCACCTGCTCCACCCGTCAGTGTCACAGTCAAGCCTTCTTCTACACTTACACTCAACACCTGATTACCAACCAGGCTGAGAAGACCTTTGAGCGCCTCCGTTACCATTTAGGAGGCAACCGCCCCAGTTAAACTACCCACCAGGCACTGTCCCCAATCCGGATCACGGACCAAGGTTAGATAACCGTTTATATCAGAGTGGTATTTCAACAACGACTCCACCACCACTAGCGTAGCGGCTTCACAGTCTCCCACCTATCCTACACAAACACAACCGGCTACCAATACCAAGCTATAGTAAAGGTCCCGGGGTCTTTCCGTCCTGCTGCGCGAAACGAGCATCTTTACTCGTAATGCAATTTCACCGAGTTCATGGTCGAGACAGCGAAGAAGTCGTTACGCCATTCGTGCAGGTCGGAACTTACCCGACAAGGAATTTCGCTACCTTAGGATGGTTATAGTTACCACCGCCGTTTACTGGGGCTTAACTTCAAACCTTCACCCCACAAGGGGTTGAGCCTTCCGCTTAACCTTCCAGCACCGGGCAGGCGTCAGTGCGTATACATCGCCTTAGGGCTTCGCACACACCTATGTTTTTAGTAAACAGTCGCTTCTTCCAAATCACTGCGACCACACCCAAACAAAAACCAGAAAAACAGTACTTGTCCGGGCCTGGTCCCCCTTATCCCGAAGTTACGGGGGCATTTTGCCGAGTTCCTTAACCATGATTCACTCGCACGCCTTAGTATACTCTACCTAACTACCTGAGTCGGTTTAGGGTACGGGCGGTCATTCTCTAACGTCGAGGCTTTTCTAGACAGCACAGGCACACCAATAACCACCACTATAAGTGGCAGTCCCATCAGCCCTCACCCACGTCATTAAAGACAGCACACCGGATTTACCTAGCATGCGGGCCACAACCTTAGACTGGCACAACCACCGGCCAGCATCAGCTACCCTACTGCGTCACCCCTGTTAACACGCTTGCCTACCCAAGAAGGGACCCCAAGACCACTAGGTGGTAAAACCCGAAGGAATCACCACCATCACGGCGTTGGTTAGCACAACTTTGTCAGCACTGGACAAGAAAAAACCGGTACCAGAATATCAACTGGTCATCCATCGACTACGCCTGTCGGCCTCGCCTTAGGACCCGACTAACCCAGGGCGGATAAACCTTGCCCTGGAACCCTTAGTCAATCGGCGCGTGGGATTCTCACCCACCACTCGCTACTCATGCCTGCATTCTCACTCCCAACCAGTCCACAAACCCTCACAGGCCTGCTTCACCCCAGTCAGGACGCTCCCCTACCCAAAAAACAAAAAAGTTTCATGCCACGGTTTCGGCGGTGTGCTTAAGCCCCGCTACATTGTCGGCGCGGAATCACTTGACCAGTGAGCTATTACGCACTCTTTCAAGGATGGCTGCTTCTAAGCCAACCTCCTGGTTGTCTATGCAACTCCACATCCTTTCCCACTCAGCACACCCTTAGGGGCCTTAACCGATGATCTGGGCTGTTTCCCTCTCGACTACGAAGCTTATCCCCCGCAGTCTCACTGCCCTGCAATTATCAATGGCATTCGGAGTTTAGCTGACGTCAGTAACCAAAACGGCCCATCAACCAACCAGTAGCTCTACCACCACAACAACACACGCAGAACGCTGCACCTAAATGCATTTCGGGGAGAACCAGCTATCACGGAGTTTGATTAGCCTTTCACCCCTACCCACAACTCATCCCCCCAGTTTTCAACCTAGGTGGGTACGGTCCTCCACGACCTTTTACAATCGCTTCAACCTGGCCATGGGTAGATCACCCCGCTTCGGGTCTAGAACACGCGACTGGGCGCCCAATTAAGACTCGCTTTCGCTACGACTACCCCACAAAGGGTTAACCTCGCCACGCATCACTAACTCGCAGGCTCATTTTTCAATAGGCACGCCATCACCACAACCCCAAAAAAAGGGCCGACCGGCTCTGACGGCTTAAAAGCGCTTGGTTTCAGGCACTATTTCACTCCCCTCCCGGGGTACTTTTCACCATTCCCTCACGGTACTACTACACTATCGGTCACCTAGAAGTATTCAGGCTTACCCAGTGGTCTGGGCAGATTCACAGCAGATTCCACGAGCCCGCTGCTACTTGGGAACACACTCAGGCAGAGTTGCATGAACCACCTACACGACTATCACGCCCTACGGTCAGCCATCCCAAACTGTTCAGCTCCACACAACCATTTATAACTACCCCCACCCCCGGCAGAGAATGGAAAAACACGCCCCAACAACCCCACATGCGCAACAGCTGCCGCCTTGACACGCACACAGTTTAGCCATCATCCGCTTTCGCTCGCCACTACTTACAGAATATCTCTTCCTGCAGGTACTAAGATGTTTCACTTCCCCACGTTCCCCCCACCACCCTATACATTCAAGCAGTGGTAACAGGCCACAAAACCTGTCAGGTTACCCCATTCGGAAACCCCCGGATCAACGCTCGCTCGCCAACTCCCCAGGGAATATCGCAGGCCACAACGTCCTTCATCAGCTCTAGGCACCAAGGCATCCACCAAACGCCCACAAAAACTAAAAAACCCAACAAAACAAACAAAAAAGATGCTCGCAACCACTATACAAATCACCAACAACCCAACCACAACCACCAAACCACCACACACCAGCCAACAGCCAATGCAAACAACAATGGAATAGTGGAAGGGCCAGACCAACAGTGTTAGCCATAAACCCGACAGCATGCCCCCAAACCAAACCACACAAAACCAGCACGGCCCAGCCCAGGGTAAATCTTGTAATGCCCAAACAACGCCTTGTTCTTGCAAAAACAATCCAAAAACTAAGGAACAAACCCAGAAAGCAGCACCACCAAAACAGTGGAAACAACTACCAACCAAGCCCCTTGAAAAAAAGAAAATCCTTAGAAAGGAGGTGATCCAGCCGCACCTTCCGGTACGGCTACCTTGTTACGACTTCGTCCCAATCGCCAATCCCACCTTCGACCACTCCCCCCACAAACGCGGTTAGGCCACGGGCTTCGGGTGTTACCAACTTTCGTGACGTGACGGGCGGTGTGTACAAGACCCGAGAACGTATTCACCGCAGCGTTGCTGATCTGCGATTACTAGCGACTCCACCTTCACGTAGTCGAGTTGCAGACTACGATCCGAACTGAGAACAGCTTTAAGGGATTAGCTCCACCTCACAGTATCGCAACCCTCTGCACCATCCATTGTAGCATGCGTGAAGCCCAAGACATAAGGGGCATGATGATTTGACGTCATCCCCACCTTCCTCCGAGTTAACCCCGGCAGTCTCTCGAGAGTCCCCAACCAAATGCTGGCAACACGAGACAAGGGTTGCGCTCGTTGCGGGACTTAACCCAACATCTCACGACACGAGCTGACGACAACCATGCACCACCTGCACACCAGCCAAAAAGGCCAGCATATCTCTACACTGTACCGGTGCATGTCAAGCCTTGGTAAGGTTCTTCGCGTTGCATCGAATTAATCCGCATGCTCCGCCGCTTGTGCGGGTCCCCGTCAATTCCTTTGAGTTTTAGCCTTGCGGCCGTACTCCCCAGGCGGGACACTTAATGCGTTAGCTACGGCGCAGAAACCACACGGCCCCCACACCTAGTGCCCAACGTTTACAGCATGGACTACCAGGGTATCTAATCCTGTTCGCTCCCCACGCTTTCGCTCCTCAGTGTCAGTAACGGCCCAGAGACCCGCCTTCGCCACCGGTGTTCCTCCTGATATCTGCGCATTCCACCGCTACACCAGGAATTCCAGTCTCCCCTACCGCACTCAAGCCTGCCCGTACCCACCGCAAGCCCATGGTTAAGCCACAGGATTTCACGACAGACGCGACAAACCACCTACAAGCCCTTTACGCCCAATAAATCCGGACAACGCTAGTACCCTACGTATTACCGCGGCTGCTGGCACGTAGTTAGCCGGTACTTCTTTACCAGTTCAAATCAACCACACCCAAAGCATGGCCTTTCAACCCAGCGAAAGAGGTTTACAACCCGAAGGCCTCCATCCCTCACGCGGCGTCGCTGCATCAGGCTTGCGCCCATTGTGCAAAATCCCCCACTGCTGCCTCCCGTAGGAGTCTGGGCCGTATCTCAGTCCCAGTGTGACCGCCCACCCTCTCAGGCCGGCTACCCGTCACCGCCTTGGTAGGCCATCACCCCACCAACAAGCTGATAGGCCGCGAGCCCATCCCCCACCACAACAAAGCATTTCCCACCAAAGCCATGCGACCAAAGCGGATTATCTTGTATTAGCCACACTTTCATGCGGTTATCCAAAAGAAGGGGGCAGGTTACTCACGTGTTACTCACCCGTTCGCCACTCTCACCAAAAACAAAAAGCCTTTGGATCCCGTTCGACTTGCATGTGTTAAGCACGCCGCCAGCGTTCGTCCTGAGCCAGGATCAAACTCTCCAAACAAAAACAAAACAGAGAAAAACCAAACCAACCAAAACAGGCCAGCCCAGCGACCCCAACCAAAAAACAAAAACAAAACAAAAAAGGACAAAACAAAAAACACACTATCGAGTTCACAAACAACACCCACAC
>NZ_JRMU01000026.1:0-2366 GCF_000758775.1 Actinomyces sp. S4-C9
CCCTATAGCTGTCAGTGTGTACATAAAGAGTGCCATTAGTATTGGTGCGATGACCGAGGCGAGGTCGTCACTTTCTCCCCGGAAGTACATCGGAGTCAGCACGACAATCAGCATGGTCATCACGATGCTGGCAGGAATTCCGAATCCGAGCAGGATCGGTGCTTGATTGAACACCCGGACCTCTTCCGGATGCTTGCTCATCTTCCGCAACAGGAGCGGCAAGTTCGTAGTATACGGAGATACTATGTTCTCGTCTGGCCCGAATTTCATCGGCTCAACCATTGAATAATTTCCTTCTATTTTCCTAGTCCGTCTTTAAAGCCTGACGCGATTCCTTGAGCCAAATTGACAGAATGGTCAACGCCCATAGTGACCCCATCCATGCTATCTTTTTCAGTAGCATTCTTAATGTTGTGACCAACAAAATCATTAAACGATCGTTGCGTGGTGTCAACAGCACTCTTGAATACGCCTCGACCCACCTTCTCGCCAAGGGAGGCTGTATTCGGATCTAAAGGCATAGGATTGACGCCAAACGTGAGAGCACTTGTCTGCAACTTTGTAGCCGCATTGACTAGACTCTTTGCGTTAGTTGATGCCAGCCCTTCAACAGTGAAATTCTTGTTCGCGTCTATTAATGTTTCTGTCGCGTATCCTGCATTGGCACTCACAACTTCACCCGCCATGTCGCCGAGTAGCTTCCTAGAGAAGTTATCTACTGCCATGTTGAGGTCGTTTTTCGCCACTAACTTGGTTGCTGTTTGAATCTTTGAGGTTCCATTTGCAGAGGCAAGGAACCCATTCTTAGCGTCCATGACACTTTTTTGCGTAGCTTTTGTAGCCAGAGCTCGTTGTGCCGCCGGCGATGCTTGCGCCATCTTTGCGCCAATTAGGTTCGAAGTGCCCATAGAAACAAAGCCGGTGACTGCTCCAACAGTCGTAGCAATTCCTACCTTCTTCCAGTCGATAGGCTTGTTGGAGATTTTCTGCGTAAGCAAGGATGTTCCACCACTAACCAAGCCTCCAGCCAGGGCGCCAGCCACCAGGATTCCGCCTACACCCGTGGCTGCAAGGGCAACTCCACCAATAATCGCTGCTCCCGCAAGGGCGTATTCCCAATTGTCCGCAGCAAACCCACCGATGCCCCTATTTCGGTTGTCGTTATACGCGGTTAGTGCACTGATGTCGCTATCTGTAATCGGACTTAGGCCGTAGGGATCAGCCAGGGAAAGTGGCGTATTAGCCGCGTAGTTATATGCGTTTGCCGCCCAAAGCGTAGCCGGCGGTGCGGCGACAGGATCCTGGGTTAGGAAAGATGCGGTGTTCGGATCGTAAAGCCGGGCTCCCATCCATTCCAGACCAGCAATGGCTATTTGTCCACCAGAAGTTAGCCGGAGGTAGTCCGGAAGTTGCGAATTGATAGTTCCGATAGAGCTGCCGTATGGATCCAACGGATCAGTGATGCTTTGAGGGCGCCATGCGTCCGCCACAATATCTGCGCTCAGGGTGACACCTGGTTGTGAACTGTCCCCTGAAAGTTAGACAGTTTAATAGTAGGGGTTCTTAGGCTAGGAGGGCATGATTGCGATATTCGTTCGGGGTCATGCCCTCGAGTCGTTGTTGGATGCGTTGGTTGTTGTACCAGTGGATGTAGTCCTGTATTTGATTGGTTAGGTCTTCGGTGTAGGTGAACGCTTGTTGGTAGAACAGTTCTGCTTTGAGGTGGGCGAAGAAGTTTTCTGCTATTGCGTTGTCATGGCAGTTACCTTTTGTGGACATGGATTGAGTAACGTTGTAGTTGGCTAGTAGGGCTTTCCAACTGTGGTGTTGGTATTGGAATCCTTGATCCGTGTGCATGATCATGCCCGGTCCTGGCTGCGCCTGGTGTAAGGCTTTGCGCAGGCTAGAGTTGGTGAGTTCTAGGTTTGGTGAGGCGCTAATCGAGTAGGAGATGACGCTGTGGTCGTACAGGTCAATGATTGGTGACAGGTACAGTTTTTGGTTTCCTACTGTGAACTCAGTGACGTCTGAGACCCATTTTTGGTTCGGCTTGGTAGCTGTGAAATCACGATTAAGAACGTTGCCAGCCGCGTTGGATTGGTTGGATCTGTAAGAGTTGTAATGCTTCTTGCGCACCTGGCACACTAGGTGTTCTTGTTTCATTAGTTTGGCTACCAGTTTTCTAGATACGCAAATGCCTTGACGTTTCAAAGCTAGCCTGACGCGACGGTGACCATAGCGTGCGTGGGACTGGTCAAACACGGTCTTGATCTCACGTTTGAGCCCAGCGTGCTTATCAGGAGCATCAAGGCGAGCTTGGTGATAGTAAAACGTTGACCTGGCAAGGCCAGCAGCTTGGAGTAAAT
>NZ_JRMU01000027.1:0-1441 GCF_000758775.1 Actinomyces sp. S4-C9
CGAGAGTGTCTGTTTGTTTGTGTGTGGGGCTTGGTTTATAGGTAGTTGGCGAATCGGCCTGGGTATGCCACTGCTAGTTGGTTGATAGCTTGTTTCCAGCCGTTGGCTTTGGCTCCTTCAATATAGCCGTTGCACTCAATATCGCGCTTGGCTTTCTTCGCGCGTTGGGCCGCGCGTTTATCTTCGATGTTGCAAATCATTAGCCACAGTGTTTTCAATGCTGCCGTATCGTTAGGGAATTGGCCCCGGTTGCGGGTGGCTTTACGTAGCTCGGCGTTGAGCGACTCGATCGAGTTGGTGGTGTAGAGGACCCGTCTTGCTGCTGGTGGGAACTGCAAAAACGGTATGAACCGCTCCCACGCATCACGCCAGACCTTGACTGACTGCGGGTACTTACAGCCCAGTTCACAGGCTTCGAAAGCATCGAGTGCGGCGCGAGCGGTTTCCTCATTCGGCGCGGTGTAGACCTTACGTAGCGCGCTAGAGACTGGTTTGCGGTCTTGGTAGGACACCCATCTGTTAGCAGCTCGGATCAAGTGGACAATACAGGTTTGCACCATCGAGCTTGGCCAAGTCGCCTCTACCGCTTCTGGCAGGCCTTTAAGACCATCACAGCAGACGATGAACACATCCTCCACACCCCGGTTAGCCAAATCAGCGCAGACAGAGGCCCAAAACGCGGCTCCTTCACTACCAGCAATCCATAGTCCTAGGATGTGTTTGATACCGTCCATATCCACGCCAACAGCCATGTAGCAAGCCTTGTTAACCACACGGTTGCCATCGCGTATCTTAACGCGCATCGCGTCAAGGAAGATCACCGGATAGAACTGCTCTAGCTGGCGGTTTTGCCAGACCAAGACCTCTTCTAAGACAGCATCAGTAATAGTGCTGATCGTGTCAGGGCTCATATCCACCCCCAGTGTGGTGGCCAAGTGGTGTTGGATATCGCGCAGTGTCATCCCGCCGGCATACAACGAGATAATCATGTCATCAAGCTCGCTAAGCCTGCGAGCGCCTTTAGGCACCATTTGCGGGCGAAACGTACCAGCACGATCCCTGGGCACGGTGATATCCACCGCGCCATAAGCACAACCAACAGTTTTGGTATACGACCCATTACGGTAGTTCGCCCCACTGGCAGAACCTATCTGGGCTTTGCCCCTCCGATCAGAATGCTCATAGCCCAAATGAGCATTCATCTCTGCCTGCAAACCAGCGTTAATCGAGGCCTGCAACAAGCCCTTGACCAAATCACTGGCATCATCGGTGGAAGTCGACAACTCGCCAATGAGCTTGGCGATTTCAGGGTTACTCATCAGCTTTGCGCTGATCTCGTTGACCTTGTCCTGGTCATAGTTATTCTTCGGTGACACCTTAGTCATTATCAGTGAAACTCCTTCACAATCAGAGCCTCACACACAAACTTCCTGACACCCTC
>NZ_JRMU01000028.1:0-1368 GCF_000758775.1 Actinomyces sp. S4-C9
CTGAGCAGCCGAAGCCGACGCCTGAACCGTCGGAAACCCCGAATAAGCCCGTGCGTAAGACTCCTGAGTTACCGCGCACCGGTGTTGAAAATGTCGGCGTGGCCGTTATTGGAGCAGTTTTGCTGATGACCGCCGGCGTTTCGACACTTCTGATTTCCCGAAAGCGGATGAAGAAGTGACGTAAGACTGAGCTGATAGTTCAGTGTTGGTGAGGTGTCCTTGCTGGTTAGACTAACCAGCAAGGACACCTCGTTTTTTTTATTGGTTATTTTGGTTTGTGCGATCGTTGGACCACACACTCGCCGGTTCGGTATTGCATGCGATACGCTCTTAGATAGTGTTTACTTTCACTGCCGCGGAGGTGCCATCTGTGGGTTCTGGGCATTGCAGTTAATGATCCAAGCGTTTTAGTTGTGCTCGGCTACTTACGACAAGGTTTATGGGTCTTTGCGGATCGCCGTAGTACTACCCTCGTGCTACGGGATTGGTCTTAACCGGAAAAACGCGGTCAAGCGGATGCGTCTCACCCGGATTGAAGGGTTCTTGCCACATGTTTTTGTCTCGGTGACAACGATTCTATACAGACGTAAATCCGCGCTCTCTGACTTGGTCAAGCGTATGTTTAATGTCGGGGAGCTTGACGAAGTTTGGCTGTCTGATATTACTTACCTGCGTACTGGTGAGGCTGGTTGTATTTGTGTGTCATCGAGGATGGGACATTCCCGCCGCGTGTTGGGATGGGATATGGATAGTGTTGATGCGTGCGTCTAGTTGAACCGACTTTGCGAATGGCGTGCACGCGCCGCGGTGATGTTGGTGATGGCTGGTGCTCCACGCTGACCACGGCATACAAATCGCCGTTGAGCGCCTATGAGATGTCTGCCGTGACTTGGGCGTTACCCAGTGCGTTGGACGCACCGGGGAGTGCTTCGGTAACGCGATGGCTGAGTCATTTTGGTTAACACCAGAGAGTGAGAACTACGATCGACGGCGCTGGCCTACCCGCGATGCGCATTCAAGAGCGTCGCACGTTGGATTGAAGTGTCCTACAACCTTCGATGCCAGTACTTCACACTCGGCATGGTCAGGCCCGCCGACTTCGAGAACCGCATCACCCAGACCAACAGAACGATAAGACAACTGCCTCACCACTCGGTAGTTCCACCACGCGTCGACAATTAGTGGACACCCCAGGCCTGGATACTGGGGTCGAAACCATCTATGACCTGCTATCAAAAACTACCAACTCAAAACCGGAACGATGCCCCGACACATCAAAGCCCAAGAACCACACCAAATGTACTATAGCCCAAAAATCTCGGAACACCGTATGAACGATGTCCCGAGATATAACAATTTGCGGAGGAT
>NZ_JRMU01000029.1:0-1078 GCF_000758775.1 Actinomyces sp. S4-C9
ACTACGCGAAACCATCTTGGAGCTACGCGATCAACTCCTTCGAGACGGCCTAGATGCTGGAGCCGAAACAATCTATGACCTGCTACCAAAAGACAACCGCCCCTCAACTAGCACCATCTTCCGGATCTTGAAAACAAATGGGAAAATCCAACCCCAACCACAAAAACGGCCCCGCTCCTCATGGCAACGTTTCCAAGCACCCGCCCCCAACAGCCTGTGGCAATCAGACTTCACACACTGGCCTCTAGCCGATGGCACCGACACCGAAATCATCTCCTGGCTCGATGACCACTCCCGCTACCTCACCCACATCAGTGTTCACCCCACAATCACCGCAAGCATCGTGGTTAACACCTTCCTTAAAGCCACCGACACACACGGACTACCAGCAGCAACCCTTACCGATAACGGTTTCGTTTACACCACACGCCTAGCCGGCGGGCGCGCCACCAACAACCAACCCAACCCCTTCGAACAACTCCTGGCCGACCTGAGCATAGAACAGAAAAACGGCCGCCCCAACCACCCCACCACCCAAGGCAAAATCGAGCGCTTTCACCGCACCCTTAAAACATGGCTCAAAGCCCAACCACCAGCCCAAACCCACCAAGACCTACAACAACAACTCCAAGACTTCCAAACCATCTACAACACCCAACGAAAACACCGAGCCATCAACAGGCGCACACCCCACCAGGCCTACACCGCCACCCCCAAAGACCAACCCACCATCACACTTAACAACACCCACTAGCGAGTGCGATACGACCGGGTAGACAACCACGGCAAAATCACCCTGCGCTACGCCGGAAAAATACGCCACCTCGGCATCGGCCACGCCCACAACAGACAACGCATCATCCTGCTCGTCAACGGCCCCCAAGCCCTAGCCATCAACAAAACCACCGGAGAAATCATCGGCGAATACACCATCGACCCCACCAAAAACTACCAGCCCAAAAAACGGAACCATGACCCAACACATCCGCCCAAAAAACGGAACGATGACCCGACACATCAAAACCCCAAAGCATAAAAAATCTCGGGACACCGTATGAACGATGTCCCGAGACATAAC
>NZ_JRMU01000030.1:0-701 GCF_000758775.1 Actinomyces sp. S4-C9
CTGTTCTATATGCTGCCACTCCTCAATTGGATTAGTCTCATCCTTCAATGCTATCATTTCCTTTGATATTGGATCATATGCATAGTACCGAGAAACTAGTGCGAAGTAGTGATCAGGTATTGCTGTTATCTGATGAGTATACGTTGTCCTGGCCACGGCAGAAGCACGCTTATCGCTCCAATTTCCCACAACATTAGTCAACTCCGTTAGGCCCTTCATTGAAAGAAATGAGGTCATCAAATGTCTTCCAATGTGAGATTTTGGGCCATTTTTTATAGCAAAGATTGAATAAGGCGCATTTTTCTTCAAAGCTTTATTGTACGATCTGACTAAGTTATCTTTTAATAATTGGTATTCCTGTTTATTGCTTGAAGAATTGCCGGTCAATTCCCCGAGGAATTATTCGATAAAGATAAGCTTACATTATGAAGAGCAGCATATTACAGCCGTATGGGTCTACTTGACAGTAAAATTTGAAGAGCATTGGAAGCCTGTTGATGTAGAGGTCGAGTTTAGATGCAAGTTCAAGGAGCGAAAGGTGGATGGGTAGGTTATATAGGGATATAGCACAGAGATATATAGCAAAGAGATACTTTTGAGCAATGTTTGTGGAAGCGGTATTCGCAATATTTTAGTAGCTCGTTACAGTCCGGTGCGTTTTTGGTTTTTTGAAAGTGCGTCTTCAGAGCGCTTTTGGTTTT